>NZ_CFHWAF010000015.1:43879-44785 GCF_984452065.1 Hoeflea sp.
CAGCATGGCCGGGGCAAACCGCGTGCCTTCCTCGTTTGTCCAGTTGACGACGACAATCGGGTGTCTGGTCCTGATGTTCAGATCATTGAGCGTGCGGACAATCTCAAGCCCGCCGAGCACGCCGAGCACGCCGTCATACTTGCCGCCGGTCGGCTGCGTATCGAGGTGACTGCCGACATACACCGGAAGCGCATCCGGATCGGTTCCCTCGCGGCGGAAGAACATGTTGCCCATCTGGTCGAGGCCCATCGTCATTCCGGCGTCCTCGCACCATGTCCGGAACAAGGCGCGGCCCTCGCCGTCCTCGTCGGTCAGCGTCTGCCGGTTGTTGCCGCCGCGCACGCCGGGACCGATCCTGGCCATCTCCATCAGGGATTCCCAAAGGCGGTCACCGTTGATCCTCATGTTTCCAGCCAGCGTCATCGGTGTCCTCCGTGGATTGCCATGGCTCGCCTCAGTCCAGTGATTTCAGAACGCCGCCAAGCGTTTCGACGACAAAATCGATCTGACTTTTCTCGATGATGAGCGGCGGCGACAGGGCGATGATGTCGCCGGTTGTCCGGATCAGGAGGCCCTTGTTGTAGGCATCGAGGAAAGCGGAGAATGCGCGCCGCGTCGGCTCACCCGCGATCGGTTCGAGTTCGATGGCGCCGATCAGTCCGATATTGCGGATATCGATGACATGCGGCAGGCCCTTGAGCGAATGCAGCGCCTCCTCCCAGTAGGGAGCAAGTTCCGCGCCACGGGTCAGCAGCCCTTCGTCCTGATAGGTCGCGAGCGTACCGAGCGCGGCGGCCGAGGCCATCGGATTGCCCGAATAGGTGTAGCCGTGGAAGAACTCGATCATGTGCTCGGGGCCATACATGAAGGCGTCGTGGATCTCGCTCTTGACGAACACGGCTCCCA
>NZ_CFHWAF010000016.1:0-21578 GCF_984452065.1 Hoeflea sp.
TCCACGCCTGCCTTGTCGACGGGCTTCGCGCCGCCGGCCTTCCCGAACATTCCATCCAGCGCGTTCCGGTCACCGACCGGCAGGCGGTCGGCGAAATGCTGAAAGGCCTGGACGGCGCCATCGACGTCATCGTTCCGCGCGGCGGCAAGAGCCTTGTCGCGCGGGTGCAGGGCGAGGCACGCGTGCCGGTCTTTGCCCATCTTGAAGGCCTTTGCCACATCTATGTCGATGCGTCGGCCGACATTGCCATGGCAGCCGCCATCACGGTCAACGCCAAGATGCGCCGCACCGGCATTTGCGGCGCTGCGGAGACGCTGCTTGTCGATCGGGCAGCCGCGTCCACCCATCTGCTGCCGGTGCTCGGCGCGCTCAGCGAGGCGGGTTGCGAAATCCGCGGATCGCGGGAGGTCTGCGAGGCCTTCCCCGCCGCCGCGGCGGCGAAGGAAGACGACTGGTCGAACGAATATCTGGCTCCCGTCATCTCCGTCGCGCTTGTCGACGGCATAGACGGCGCGATCGCTCATATCGGCCGCTATTCGTCCAATCACACCGAGGCGGTGATCGCCGAGGATGCCGGCGTTGTCGAGCGGTTCATGAACGAGATCGATTCGGCCATCCTGTTGCACAACGCCTCCACCCAGTTTGCCGATGGCGGCGAATTCGGCATGGGCGCGGAGATCGGCATCGCCACCGGCAAGATGCACGCGCGCGGGCCGGTCGGCGTCGAACAGCTCACATCCTTCAAGTACCGGGTCCACGGCGACGGCCAGACCCGCCCGTAAGCGGAACCGCAATGCACCGCAACGAGACCCCAGCAGCACTCCTGCGCATGCCCCATGTGGAGCCGGGCATGGCGGTCGGGCTGTTTGGCGGGTCGTTCAACCCGCCGCATGAAGGCCATGTGCTTGTCGCCGAAACCGCGCTGCGCCGGCTGCGCCTCGATCAGCTCTGGTGGATCGTGACGCCCGGCAACCCGCTGAAGGACCACGCGGAACTTGCAAGCCTTGCGACACGCATGCGGCTCAGCCGGGACATGATCGATGATCCGCGCGTCAAATTCACCGCGTTCGAGGCCGCGCGCAATCTGAACTACACCGCCGAAACGCTGGACTTCGTCCTTTCACGCAATCGCGGCGTCGATTTTGTCTGGATCATGGGCGCCGACAATCTCGCCGGATTTCACCGCTGGCAGAACTGGCAGGCGATTGCGAGACGCATTCCGATCGCCGTCGTCGACCGTCCCGGCTCGACCTTGTCCTACCTGTCTTCGGTCATGGCCAAGACCTTCGGCCACGCCCGCGTCGACGAAGCGCAATCGGTTGCACTCCCCCGCATGCGCCCGCCCGCATGGACGTTCATTCACGGACCGCGGTCCCCGCTTTCCTCGACGGCGCTGCGCAATGGCGGGGCGTTACAGCGATACAATGCAGGGGAGTAACCGCAAATCATTCAAAAGACAGCGAAAAAATCGTGATGAGCTTTGTCTTGAAACGTTAAGCGTTCCATGCCTATGCTTTATTGTGTTTGCTGCAACGCGTATCGTCTGAGTCGTTTTGGCCGACCGGACGGATGTTGAAGCGGAGAAACACCGGCAATGGGGCCGGAAGGCGATAAGTCTCCGTGGGAAGGCAAAACAGGGCTTGTTCTGTTACAGAAAGGAAAGACACTGAGAACAGCACACAGCAAGGGAAATGCCGCAAGCGTTTCCTCATCCGCACTGGAAAGCGGCAATGCTGCATTTCATGCGTTGAAACTGGTCCTCGCCAGCCTCGAGGAATCCAAGGCGGAAGACGTTGTCTCCATCGACATCACCGGCAAGTCTGCACTGGGCGACCACATGGTTGTTTCGTCCGGGCGTTCGAACCGTCATGTCACGGCAATCTGCGACCATCTTTTGCGCGATCTCAAAAATGCTGGTTTCGGATCGGCGAAGGTGGAAGGCCTCAGTCACGGCGACTGGGTGCTGATCGACGCCGGAGACGTCATCATTCACGTATTCCGTCCCGAAGTCCGGGAATTCTACAATCTGGAAAAGATGTGGATGGCCCCGGAGGTCGAAGAGGATACCGTGCACTAGCGTTTGTGCCCGGCCGCTTCGGCGAAGTGGCGCAGGAAGTTGGCAACAGACTGATTCCGTTTGGTTTTAGGCCGCAGGGTTCACACTGAACAAACGCCTCGCCACACGGATCGCCTTCAATGAGCGCCCCGGCACACGGGACGACGATGGCGCGAGGCAAAATGCGGGTAACGATTTACGCCGTGGGCAAGCTCAAGGCCGGTCCCGAAAGAGAGCTCTCTGCACGCTATATCGACCGGTTCTCAAAAACCGGCGCCGCCCGGGGCCTGAACCTCGGCCACATCGTGGAAATCGCCGAAAGCCGGGCAGCGGATGCGGCAACGCGCAAGCGCGATGAATACGATGCGCTGCAAAAACAGCTGCCCGACGATTGCCTCCTTCTCGCTCTCGATGAACGCGGTCCCGCCATCGGCTCGAACGATTTTGCAAACATGCTTGGCAACTGGGCCGATTCCGGCCGCCGCGACCTTGCGATCGCCATCGGCGGCGCCGATGGCCATGACGGCAGGCTGCTCGATAAGGCCGACAGGACCCTGTCCTTCGGCAAGTTGACCTGGCCGCACCAGATCGTGCGTATCCTGCTTGCCGAGCAGATCTACAGGGCGGCGACCATCCTGACCGGCCACCCCTATCATCGCAACTGAACGCCGGCATTTGCCATATGTCCTGATTTGCCACATCGCGGCCATGCTTGGCTGGCAGACAGGCCCGGCGGCCGATTCGGCCCGAATCCGGTTAGTTTGCCTTCGCAAGGTTCACGAATTGAAACGTGGTATATGCTTTGTGAGGACGACAAACGACGGTTTGACCGCCTTGCAGGCGTTTTGCGTTGCCACAGGCGGCGATCGGGCTATGGTCTGCCGAGGGATAGGAAGTTCATGATTCGCAAGGTCCTGCAAAGCTCACCGCGTATGCCGGCCGACGGCAGCACGGGCCGTTGCGCGCAGCGGCGCAAAGGCTTTGCATTGCATTGCAAACGGTCTGCCGTGATCGCCTTGTCGGCCGTCATGGCCCTGCCTGTTTCCGCCTTCGCCCAGACGTCAAAAACGCCCAAATCGGCCCGTCCGGGTGCCGCGACGATCGAACAGCTGGACGAACAGCGCAAAATGGGTCTCGGCGAACTGGAGCGCCTGACCGCGGATATCGAGCTTTCGCAGGAGCGGCGCGAGGCCCTTGAGGAGAGCATCGCCTCGCTCAGGAAAGACGAGATAACGCTGCGCATAGAACTGGTGCAGAGCGCCAAGACACAAAAGAAACTGAGCGAGGACGTCTCCGAGAGCGAGTTGCGGCTGGCGAGCCTCAACGGCCGCGAAACCGGCGTTCGCGCCTCGCTCAACGCCCGGCGCGGCGTCCTGGCGGAGGTGCTGGCCGCCCTGCAGCGCATGGGCCGCAATCCGCCACCGGCCCTGCTCGTCAGTCCGGACGACGCGCTCTCCTCGGTTCGCAGCGCCATTCTTCTGGGTGCGGTCGTGCCGGAAATCCGTGAGCAGACGCAGCAGCTTGTCGATGATCTTGAGGAACTGACCGAGATCAGGGCCTCCATCGCCAATGAGCGCGAACTGCTGCTGGCGACGCTTGAGGACCAGGCCGAAGAGGAAGAACGGCTGACCCTGTTGCTCGCCGAAAAACGCAAACTGGCGGCGCAAAGCCAGGAAAAACTGGCGCTCGAATCCGCGGCGTCGCAAAAACTCGCAGCCCGTGCCAGGAGCCTGGAAGAGCTGATCGCATCGCTCGGCAGCGAGATCGATTCGGTCCGCAAGGCGGCCGCCAAAGCCCGTCTTGCGGAGAAACGACGCGAGGAAGAGGCAAAGGAACAACGCCAGAAAGCCCGCGAACTGGCGCGCGAGGGAAAACCCGACGCCGACCGCATCGCACCGGCCTTCGCCTTCTCCAAACTGAAGAAAAAACTCGAACTTCCCGTCGCCGGCCGCCAGAAATTCGGCTTCGGGGAAGATGACGGGTCCGGCCAGTCGCTCAAGGGCATGATGGTCTCAACCGTGCCTGACGCAATTGTGACAGCGCCGGCCGATGGTTGGGTGGTATATTCGGGTCCGTTCCGCTCCTACGGGGAATTGATTATTCTCAACGCCGGGGACGGTTATCATCTGGTGCTGGCCGGAATGGGCAGCACCAATGCCGATATCGGGCAGTTTGTCGTGGCCGGCGAGCCGATAGGCCGCATGAACAGGACAAAGCTGGTGTCTGCATCGGTTTTGGCTCTGGCTTCGGCGGAGCCAACGCTCTACATTGAATTCAGACGAAACGGGAAACCCGTTGATCCGGCTCCGTGGTGGGCCAGCAATCCGTCCGGAAGGGTACGAAATGATTCGTAAACTAGTAATTCTGACAGCCGGGGTTTTTATTGGTGCAATGTCAGTCAGCGCGCTGCAATACGCCGGATCGCCGGCCATTGCCGCCAACTCCGAAACCTACAAGCAGCTCTCCATTTTCGGTGACGTGTTCGAGCGGGTCCGCGCGCAATACGTGACGCCGCCGGAGGAAAAGGAGCTGATCGAGAACGCGATCAACGGCATGTTGACGTCGCTCGATCCGCACTCGAGCTACCTCAATGTCGACGACGCCAACGACATGCGCACCCAGACGCGCGGGGAATTCGGCGGCCTCGGTATCGAAGTGACGCTCGATCAGGACAGCGAGCTCGTCAAGGTGATCACGCCCATTCACGATACACCCGCATCGAAGGCCGGGGTTCTGGCGGGCGATCTGATCTCCGAGATCGACGGCGAAGCGGTGCGCGGCCTGACACTGTCGGAGGCGGTCGAGAAGATGCGCGGCCCGGTCGGCTCCGACATCAAGCTCACCATTTTGCGCGAGGGCGCGGACGCTCCGATCAATATCGACATCACACGCGCGATCATCAAGATCCGGGCGGTGAAGCACCGGGTTGAGGACAATGTCGGCTATATCCGGGTGATCTCCTTTACCGAGAAGACCTACAACGACCTGGCAAATGCCATCAAGGATATCGAGGACAAGATCCCGGAAGACGAACTGCGGGGATACATTGTCGATCTGCGCCTCAATCCGGGCGGACTTCTCGATCAGGCGATCAATGTATCCGATGCCTTCCTGGATCGCGGAGAGATCGTTTCGACACGCGGCCGCAACGCCGAGGAAACCCGGCGCTACAATTCGCGTCCGGGCGACCTGACCGAAGGCAAGCCCATTATCGTGCTGGTCAATGGCGGCTCGGCCAGCGCCTCGGAAATCGTTGCCGGCGCCCTGCAGGATCACCACCGGGCAACGGTGGTCGGAACCCGTTCCTTCGGCAAGGGATCGGTCCAGACGATCATCCCGCTCGGCGAGAACGGCGCGCTGCGCCTGACGACGGCGCTTTATTACACGCCGTCCGGCAAGTCCATCCAGGGGACTGGCATCAAGCCCGACATCATTGTCGAGCAGCCGCTGCCGGAAGAGCTGCGGGGCCGGCTCCGCGAGACCGGAGAATCGGAACTGCGCGGCCATATTCAGGGCCAGGACGAAACCGAAGAGGGCTCCGGCTCCATTGCCTATGTCCCGCCGGAGGCCGAGGACGATGAGCAGCTCGGTTTTGCGCTGGAACTGCTGCGCGGCGAGCGCACGGACCCGGCCTTCCCGCCAAGCGCCGACAACACGCTGAAGGCGGCCAAGGAGGTTGACAAGGAAAGCAGCAAGACCGAATAAGACTAGGACACCGCCCGCGAAAGCGGGCGGTTCTGAATCGAGATCGGGGTTGAACCGGCGGCTGTGGACACGGGTTCCGAACTAGACAAACCGCTTGGACAGGATCGGCGGCACAAGACACCGGGGGCAAGGAACAGACCCGCAGGCAGCTGGATTATCGCCGGACTTGCCGTTCTGGTCGTGTTCGGCGGAGCCGGGATCCTGGCGCTTCAGCAAAGCCCGCTGCGCGGCACGGAAGATGCCGCGCCGGAACAATCCACGGCACGTGAACAATCGACACGGACCGAACCGGTTGTCATAGAAGGCGGTATAGCCTCCGAGGAGCACCTGCCGGGCGATTCAGGCCCGGAAATGGCGCGCACGCTCACCGACGAGGGAGAGGCTGTGACCACCATCTCGCCCCGTGACCGGACGGGCGAGGGGCCGCTGATCATATCGGGCGGACAAACGGTCGGGCAGGATCCGCGCATGGCGCATCTGCCGATCCCCGAACTTCTGGAAAACACCGATTTCGGAAGGCTGCCGGTCAAAAGCGCCGACGGCCGCCGCGCCTTTGATGCCTATGCGCGTCCCTGGTCCGGCGCGCGCGGAACGCGCCTCGCCATTGTCGTCGGCGGCCTCGGCCTCAGCCAGACGGGCTCGCAATATGCCATCGCCACGCTGCCCGAAGAAATCACACTCGCCTTTGCCGCCAGCGGCAACAGCCTGCAGCGCTGGCTTCAGGAAGCACGGCGCGCCGGCCATGAGGTCTTGCTGCAAGTGCCGTTCGAGCCGTTCAACTATCCGCAGAACGATCCGGGGCCGCACACGCTGGTTGTCGAGGACGGCACGTCCCAGAATCTGGCCGACCTTCACTGGGCGCTGGGGCGCATAACCAACTATACGGGCATCATGAATTTCATGGGCGCCCGTTTCCTGTCCGATCCCGAGGCGACCGAGCCGATCATGCGCGACCTGTCGCGCCGCGGCATCCTTTTCCTCGATGACGGCACCTCCGCGCGCACGGTGACCGGCGCGCTGGCCGGTGCGGTCGGCGTTCCCCATGCAACGGCCGATATCGTCGTCGACCATGACGTGAACCGCATCGAGATCATGAAGAAGCTGGACGAGGCGGAACGCATCGCGCGCCGCAACGGTTCGGCGATCGCCGTTGCTTCGGCCTTCGAGACCAGCGTCAATGCCATCGCCGCCTGGGCCAATGAAGCCAAGGCGCGCGGGATCGAAATCGTCGCCGTTTCGGCGCTGGCCGATGACCCGGAAGATTTTTAGCGCCATGAACAAACGCAAAGCCGAAGACCTGCCCTACCGTCCCTGTGTCGGCATTGTCGTCGTCAACCATGAGGGTCTCGTCTGGGCCGGCCACCGGATCCCTGAGGAAAAGGGCGAGCTTGCGCCGTCGGACCACCGCTGGCAGCTGCCGCAGGGCGGCATCGACAAGGGCGAGGCGCCGATCGATGCGGCCAGACGCGAGCTCTATGAGGAAACCGGCATCCACAGCATCTCTCTTCTCGCCGAAGCGCCCGACTGGATCGATTACGATCTTCCTCATCATCTGATCGGCGTTGCCCTCAAGGGCAAATATCGCGGCCAGACCCAACGCTGGTTCGCCTTCCGGTTCGAGGGAGACGAGAGCGAAATCGCGATCAATCCGCCTCCCGACGGACACGAGGCCGAATTCGACACCTGGCAATGGCGCCGCCTCTCCGAACTGCCCGCCCTTATCGTGCCGTTCAAACGCGGCGTCTATGAAAAGGTTCTCACCGCCTTTTCCCACCTCACGGTATAAGGCCATGAAGCTGATCGGGCTTATCGGCGGCATGAGCTGGGAATCGACCGCCATTTACTACCGTTTGATGAATGAAGAGGTGAAACGGCGCCTGGGCGGCCTGCATTCGGCCCGCATCCTTCTGCATTCGGTGAATTTTCACGAGATCGAACAGCGCCAGCATTCGGGCGACTGGAGCGGCACCGCCGAAATCCTGACCGCCGCCGCGTCCGGCCTGAAGGCGGCCGGCGCCGACTTTCTGGTCATCGCCACCAACACGATGCACAAGGTGGCCGACGAGGTGGAAGCCGAAAGCGGGCTGCCGGTCCTGCACATTGCCGATGCGACCGGCGAAGCGCTGGTCGCGGCCGGGCGCCGGCGTGTCGGCCTCCTCGGCACCCGCTTCACCATGGCAGAGGGTTTCTACGCCGACCGGCTGCGCAAGGCCTTCGGTCTCGATGTCGTTGTCCCGAACAGCGAGGCGCGCGGGGCCATTCACCGCATCATCTATGAGGAACTCTGCCTCGGCGAGGTCAAGGCCGACGCCCGCCGGTTCTTCCAAGCCGTGATCGACGATCTTCGCGGCGACGGTTGCGACTGCATCATCCTCGGCTGCACCGAATTGACGATGGTGGTCGATGACACGGGCAGCTCACTGCCGCTTTACGATACCACTGCCCTTCATGCATCAGCGGCAGTCGAACGTGCCCTGAAATAAAAAGGCGGCCCGCCCGGCCCGCCCTTGTCAAATCTCAAAGCAGTGCTCAAACGGCGCTTTGCAGCGTCGTCAGATGATCGAGCTTTTCGGAGATGCGCGCCTTGTCCGCATCGTCTGTCGCGTCTTGCAGATCTTCCCTTGTATTCTGGATCCGCTGGGCCAGATCCTCATGATTGATGTCATCGACATGAACGGCCGATTCGGCGAGCACCGTGCAGCCCTCCGGCAGGATATCGGCAAAACCGCCGAACACCACGTAACGGTTCGAACCGCCCTCCGGCGATTTCACCTCGACAATGCCCGGCTTGATCGTGGTCATGACCGGTGCGTGGTGCGCCATCACCGTCATTTCGCCGTCGGCGCCCGGCAGGATAACCTCGCTGGCCGCTTCCGAAAGCAGAAGCCGCTCGGGCGAAACGAGTTCGAAATTAAAGCTGTCAGCCATCGCGGGTCACCTTTTTTGGTGGATATGAACGGGCCAAAAGGCCCGTCTGCATCCAGGCTCTAAGCTGCCTCGGCAGCCAGCTTCTGGGCCTTTTCGATTGCCTGATCGATACCGCCGACCATGTAGAAGGCGGCTTCCGGCAGGTGGTCGTACTCGCCTTCGACCAGACCCTTGAAGCTCTTGATCGTGTCGTCGAGATCGACAAGCTGGCCCGGCGAACCGGTGAAGACTTCGGCAACGAAAAACGGCTGCGACAGGAAGCGCTCGATCTTGCGGGCGCGCGCAACGGTCATCTTGTCTTCTTCGGAGAGTTCGTCCATGCCGAGGATCGCGATAATGTCCTGCAGGGATTTGTAGCGCTGCAGGATCGACTGAACCCGGCGGGCAACGTCATAATGTTCCTGACCGACAATCATCGGATCGAGCATACGCGACGTGGAATCGAGCGGATCCACGGCCGGATAGATGCCTTTTTCCGAAATCGCACGGTTAAGGACGGTCGTTGCGTCAAGGTGCGCAAACGAGGTTGCAGGCGCCGGGTCGGTCAAATCGTCGGCCGGAACGTAGACGGCCTGCACGGACGTGATCGAGCCCTTGTTGGTGGTCGTAATGCGCTCCTGCATGGTGCCCATATCCGTGGCGAGCGTCGGCTGGTAGCCCACGGCCGAAGGAATACGGCCAAGAAGCGCCGACACTTCCGAACCCGCCTGGGTAAAGCGGAAGATATTGTCGACGAAGAACAAGACGTCCTGACCTTCGTCACGGAACTGCTCGGCAATCGTCAGACCGGTCAGCGCGACGCGGGCGCGGGCGCCGGGCGGCTCGTTCATCTGGCCGAAGACCAGTGCGCATTTGGACCCTTCCGTGGAGCCGTCATGCTCCTGCGGATCCTTGTTCACGCCGGATTCGATCATTTCCCAGTAAAGGTCGTTGCCCTCGCGGGTGCGCTCGCCGACACCGGCAAAAACCGAGTAACCGCCATGCGCCTTGGCAACGTTGTTGATCAGTTCCTGAATGAGAACGGTCTTGCCGACGCCGGCGCCGCCGAACAGGCCGATCTTGCCGCCCCTTGCATAGGGCGCGAGAAGGTCGACGACCTTGATGCCGGTGACGAGGATTTCCGCTTCCGTCGACTGATCGACATAGTCCGGTGCGTCCTGGTGGATGGCCCGCTTTGCCGTGGCCTTGACCGGGCCGGCCTCATCGATCGGCTCGCCGATCACGTTCATGATGCGGCCCAGCGTTTCCGGGCCGACCGGCACGGCGATGGGCTCCCCCGTATCGGTCACTTTCTGACCGCGGACAAGGCCCTCGCTGGAGTCCATCGCGATCGTGCGCACGGTGTTCTCGCCAAGGTGCTGCGCGACCTCCAGAACGAGGCGGTTGCCCAGATTGTCGGTTTCCAGCGCGTTCAGGATCGGCGGCAGGTGATCTTCGAACGCAACGTCGACAACGGCGCCGATAACCTGCGTGATGGTTCCGGTCACGCCGGCCGGCTTGGCCGCTGCCTTTGCCCTGGCGCGGCTCTTCGCCGGCTTTGCTTCCGCGTCGGCGGTCTTTGTTGGGGTCGCTGCCTTAGCCATATCGTCATTACCCTCTTCTCAGAGCTTCTAGAGCGCTTCCGCACCCGAAATAATCTCAATCAGTTCTTTTGTAATCTGCGCCTGGCGCTGACGGTTGTAGTTCAGCGTCAGCTTGTCGATCATCTCGCCCGCATTGCGGGTCGCATTGTCCATCGCGGTCATGCGCGCGCCCTGTTCCGACGCTGCGTTCTCAAGCAGGGCGCGGAAGATCTGGACGGCGATGTTGCGCGGGATAAGATCGTCGAGGATGGCCGTCGCATCCGGCTCATACTCGTAGACCGCGTCGGTGCCGGTCTGTTCGGCATCTTCGCCGCCGGTACTTGACGGGATGATCTGCTGCGCGGTCGGAACCTGTGTGATGACTGACTGGAACTCGGAATAAAACAGCGTGCAGACGTCGAACGCCTCGTCGTTGAACAGGCCGATAACCTGCCTGGCGATGTCGTCGGCATTGGCAAAGCCGATCCGCTTGACCTCGCGCAGGTCAACCCGGTCGATGATGAGATCGCCATATTGCCGCTTGAGGACATCATAGCCCTTCTTGCCGACGCACAGGATCTTGACGTCCTTGCCCTGGCCCTGCAACGCGCCGATATGCTCGCGCGCAAGACGCGCAATCTGCGAGTTGAAACCGCCGCACAGCCCGCGCTCGGCCGTGCACACCACCAGCAGATGCGTCTGGTCCGAACCCGTGCCGCCCATCAGGCGCGGCGCGTCGTCGGCATTGACGACGGCGCCGGCGATATTGCCGAGCACCGCGCTCATGCGCTGCGAATAGGGCCGCGCCGCTTCCACGGATTCCTGGGCACGCCGAAGTTTCGCCGCGGCGACCATCTGCATCGCCTTGGTGATCTTCTGCGTCGCCTTGACCGAGGCGATCCGGTTTCTCAGATCCTTAAGTGAAGGCATCCGTTATCCGTCCGTTGCTGCTTGCGTGCGATCAGGCGAAAGACTTGGCGAACGTATCGATCGCGGCCTTGAGCTTGCCCTGGATATCGTCGCTGAGCGCCTTTTCGACGCGGATCGTTTCAAGGATGTCCTTGCCGTCTGCGCGCATATGCGCCAGCAGGCCTTCCTCGAATGCACCGACCTGTTCGACGTCAAGACCGTCGAGATAGCCGTTGACGCCGGCGAAGATGACCGCGACCTGCTCTTCCGTCTTCAGCGGCGAGAACTGCGGCTGCTTCAGCAGTTCGGTCAGGCGGGCACCACGGTTCAGGAGACGCTGCGTTGCGGCATCGAGGTCCGAACCGAACTGGGCAAAGGCCGCCATCTCGCGATACTGCGCCAACTCGCCCTTGATCGAGCCGGCCACCTGTTTCATGGCCTTGATCTGCGCCGACGAGCCCACGCGGGAAACCGAGAGGCCGACATTCACCGCCGGGCGGATACCCTGATAGAAGAGATCCGTTTCCAGGAAGATCTGGCCGTCGGTGATGGAGATCACATTGGTCGGAATAAAGGCCGACACGTCGTTGCCCTGCGTTTCGATCACCGGCAGCGCGGTCAGCGAACCGGCGCCGTTGTCCTCGTTCAGCTTGGCTGCGCGCTCGAGCAGGCGCGAGTGCAGATAGAAAACATCGCCGGGGTACGCTTCGCGGCCCGGCGGGCGGCGCAGCAGCAGCGACATCTGGCGATACGAGACGGCCTGTTTGGACAGATCGTCATAGCCGATCAGCGCGTGCATGCCGTTGTCGCGGAAATATTCGCCGATGGCACAGCCGGCGAACGGCGCCAGGAACTGCATCGGCGCGGGGTCCGAGGCCGTCGCCGCGATGATGATCGAGTATTCAAGCGCGCCGCGCTCTTCGAGCACCTTCACGAACTGTGCAACGGTCGAGCGTTTCTGGCCGACGGCGACATAAACGCAATAGAGCTTGTCCTCTTCCGGACCGTTGTCGTGGATCGGCTTCTGGTTGAGGAAGGTGTCGAGAATGATGGCGGTCTTGCCGGTCTGGCGGTCGCCGATGACGAGCTCACGCTGGCCGCGGCCGATCGGGATGAGCGCGTCGATGGCCTTGAGACCCGTCGACATCGGCTCATGCACGGATTTGCGCGGGATGATGCCCGGCGCCTTCACGTCAACGCGCGAGCGCTCCTTGGCATTGATGGGACCCTTGCCGTCGATCGGGTTGCCCAGCGCGTCGACAACGCGGCCGAGCAGTTCCTTGCCGACCGGCACGTCCACGATGGCGCCCGTCCGCTTGACGGTGTCGCCTTCCTTGATGTCGCGGTCGGAACCGAAGATCACCACGCCGACATTGTCGGATTCAAGGTTCAGGGCCATGCCGCGAATGCCGCCCGGGAATTCAACCATCTCACCGGCCTGAACATTGTCGAGGCCGTAGGCACGGGCAATACCGTCGCCGACCGACAGCACCTGGCCGACTTCGGAGACCTCCGCCTCCTTGCCGAAATTTTTGATCTGTTCTTTTAGGATTGCGGAAATTTCCGCGGCACGGATGTCCATCAGCCGACCTCTTTCAGTGCAAGCTTAAGGGTAGAAAGTTTTGAGCGAAGGGATGTGTCAATTTGACGCGAGCCGACCTTGACGATCAGTCCGCCCATGATTGACGGGTCGACGGTGACATGAATTGCCACGTCTTTTCCGGTGACGCTCTTGAGCGCCGCCTTCAATTCCTTTTCCTGTTCGCCGGTCAGTTCCCGCGCCGACGTGACGTCCGCCGAGACCTCCCCGCGATGCTGCGCCTCGATGCTACGGTAGGCGCGGATAATGCCGGGCACGGCGAACAGCCTGCGGTTCTTTGCAACAACACGTAAAAAATTGCCGACGAGCCCGGCAAACCCGGCCTTGTCGGCGATCGCTGCGATAGCCTTGAGCTGATCGTCGGCGGAAAACACCGGACTGACGATCAGTCGTTTGAGATCTTCGCTGCTGTCGATCAGTGTTTCCAGACGGTTGAGTTCTTCTGCGACGGCTGTTTCGGATTTGGCTTCGAGCGCCAGTTCGAACAGCGAAGACGCATACCGTTCTGCAACACCGGAAATGAGCGAAGATGTGTCTGCCACGTGCGCAATTTTCTCTGAACTGAATTCAGGGATTCTGAAGCGGAGGCGAGTGTCCCCGTAAATCCTTGAATTTGTTTCGATTTATCCCCAACCGCAACATCGCTTATTTGAACCGCGGTCAAAATTCGTGGTTCGTCTAGCACACGTATGTTGGACTCGCAACACGCTTTGCCCCCTGCTTTGAAAGGAGTATGGGCAAACTTGACCGGCAAACGAATGAATCCGGCACAGTGCACGCGCGGTTGCCATGAATTCGCCTGCTTTGCGGCAACCTTGAGATGCCCGGACCCAGAGTGTGTCTGGCTTAGAAGCGTTGGGATATGCTGGCGTCGATCTGGACTGCATCATTGCCTCCGACGCCAGCCCGTCCGTTGATGTTGAGCAGCTTGTCTTTCGTCAGCCTGTAGCCCAATCCAAGATTGACCGTTGTCAAGACATCGGATGATCCTTTAGGTGCACCGGCCAGTTCATCGCCCGTGCGATAACTGAAGCCCATGCCCCAGGACAGGTTGATGTCAGGATTGACCGCAAATCCGATCGTCGGTGTGAATGTGATAACATTGCCGGGGTTATGCCTGCCGCTTGTTGTTGTTCGGGGGAAGAAATGGTTGTAGTTGACCGTCGCGGATAGAATTAGCGGATCGATAATGCGGCTTGCCGTGAAGCCCGCCGACAGTGCCGTGCCGAAGATCCAGTCCGTATCGGCTTGTTCCGCGGCGGAGACGAAAACGAACCCTGTAAAATTGGTGCGGCTGATGTTCGGTGTAAATCGAAAATCGGCGCCCAGGTTCAAAGCGCCAAGTCCGAAGGACGTTTTGTTCTCGGAAACACCTAGCGCTGTGGTTGTACGGACGTTCGAAAGGCTGCCAGACACCTGCCCGAAGAGATTGACATTGCCGGTGAGGGCATATCGTGCCCCGATGTTGAGTGATCCCTCATCGACACGATCGGTCGAAGGGCTTATACTCGGCACCGCAAAAATGGTTCCATTCGCATCCGGTACGAACAACAGACTCGGGATGTACCCTCCTTTGTCCACGGATTGATATGAGAGACCATAATTGATCGACCAACGGCCTTTTCGTGGAGAAAAGTCCTCGACTTTAAGGAGAGATTCCTGTTCGCCAACCGTGGTTGTGCCAGGGGTGGGCGACTGGGCGTGAGCCAGTGCAGAAAGCACTAGGGTCAGGCCAAGCGTAGCTATGGAAAATGAAAAAGAATACATAATACATCAATACATTAGAACCATTTTAAGATCGATTTGGTTTGATTTGTATAGCCTATCACATTTTTCGGCGAAGTCAGCAAAATTCGGTTGTCGAGGCAAGGCATAGTTGTACAATGCACATAATGACAGTATTAGGTCAGCGGCGCGTGGTGAAAGAAGATATGGGCTAAAACGATGGAGACATTATTCGGTGTATTTGAGTTGTTTAGTCTGGTTTTTTGGCACTCCTTAACGGTGTCTTTTATCGGTTGGGGCGGACTGGCGTTTGCACTATTTCAACCGGTTTCGAAGGTTGCGAGAATGAGCCGGATTGCGCGTGTTGTCGCGGCAGTTACAGTCTTGGGGACATGCCTCATTGCACTTGGTGCGTGGTCGGTTGGAGGGCAGACGAACCCACACCCCAGCTACTTGCACGGTATGGCCTGTGTTTATGGATATGCAGCGTCTCTGTCGCTCACATGGGTTATTGGGCAGCTTCTGCACCAGGGAGTGGAGCGGCTTCCATGGCCAGGTATGAAACGGGTGTAGAGCACAGGCCTTATAGAGCGCTGAATCCGGCTTCTATGGTTCACGGATATACTGTGTTTGCCGTAAGATTCGGATTTTGAACAAAAAATCTATGGCGTTCAGCATTTGATAAGCCAAAAAATGCCTGATTGATGTCCTGCCCTGGCTTAAGAATGACGAGGGCGAATCCTGTGTCTGTTTTACCCTCGATCTGGTTCCAACGTTTGTCGAAGTCGCGCTTCGAAAGGTAAACATTGCCCCACGCCGGATCTCCGAGCCAGATAGTGTCACCGTCTGTTCCGCGAAACACCGTAAAATGTCCCTGTCCGTAATTGTTGATAAACAGGATAACGGGCACACGAAGCTTTTTCAGAATGTTGAATTGCGCAAAAATCGGTGTGGCTTTGTATCCGAATTCGTTGCTGGCATAGGAAAGGTCGGCAAACGAATATGCACCTTTCAATCCCATGATATCCATAAGGTCGGCTTCATTGGTGTCCTCGCCATAGAAGACATTCAAAACCGTTGCTAAAGATGCTGCGCCACAAGACGTATCAAATTGCTGCTTTACGATGTTATGGTCGCGCACTTCTGTCCATGAGCGGATGGGTTTGTCCCGATGGAATATGGTTTCGGTATTCAGCAAATCTTGTATTTGAGATGCAGACCAAGCATGTACATTCGATGTGAAAAGCATCAAAGCCGTTATTAAAATACGCCATATCATTTATGAAACCATATAAAATGCTATTTTCTTCCTATTTCTGCCTAAAGAGGAAATGTGAAACAAAACTTGTTTATCTTCTGCAAAACATAAATGATACATTCAAATATTATATTATATAAACTTACATATTTTTATTATTGAACTTATCAATCAGTAAATTAATAAATGCCATTCCAAAGCCAAAAATCAAAAACATTATTAAGAAATTTATATAAATATTGTATTTACCAATATCAGATAT
Source organism: Hoeflea sp. (assembly GCF_984452065.1). Taxonomy (NCBI): domain Bacteria; kingdom Pseudomonadati; phylum Pseudomonadota; class Alphaproteobacteria; order Hyphomicrobiales; family Rhizobiaceae; genus Hoeflea; species Hoeflea sp. The sequence continues at coordinate 16,006 of NZ_CFHWAF010000016.1, forward strand.
AATAGTTGTTGCGAATGCAAATGGGATTCCAAATACTAAAACTCTAATAAAAAAATTAGAAATTTCCTTATTCATATTTTTTAGCTTACGTAACAATTTATTTTGCCTGATGGCAGCTTACGCATGCCATATTTGTCCCCACAGTCCCGTAGAACCCACCTGCAAATGCGCCTAGAGCTCCTCCGCCTGCTGCACCGACACTTCCAAAGAGACCACCGGATGCTCCAGCTGCGGCTCCAATAGCTATATCGCTTCCGCTGCCCCCAAGTGCCCATGCACCTGCACCGCCTATTATTGCGCCACCAACCGTATTGATTCCCCAAATCACAATAGGTGGCGTTTCACCTTCCACCTGGCTTGCTTCTTCCATCGACATGACAACACGATGCGGACCTATCCGTTGCGGAATTCTGCCACCGGCGCCAAACAGAATTTCCAGTTCCTCCTTGCTAAAAACATCTTCCAGACTTTCAGCCTGGGTGAGCACAGGTGTAACGCTTGCAAACAGGAGCGCTGCACCAGTTACTATGGCGGTTGCCTTGGAAAAATTCTTCATCAAAAAACTCTCTCTATAATTGTATTTGAGATGCAGACCAAGCATGTACGTTTGATGCCAGAAACATCAATACTAACAAAAAAATGCGCCATATCATTTATGAAACCATCTAAAACACCTGTTATCTTTCCATTTTTCCTTAAAAATTAAATGTGAAATAAAACCCATCACTCCACCGTAAAATACTACTGATGTTATAAAATTTATTGTATAATTCTCTACTTCAACATGCCGAACATACATTGTTGCAAATGCAAATGGAATGCCGTAACTTAACATCAATATAAGAAAGTAGATTACTTTTCTGATATTCAATATTTCGCTCCGTGGCAGGCGCTGCATGCCGCAGCCATCCCTATTGAAGCCGCAGCCCCACCAGCAGTTCCTCCATAAACCGTGCCAACACCACCAGCAGCTCCGATTGCCATATCATAACCTATTTGATCCTCTCCACGAATGATGGCGATCGAACCTCCCACGAAGGCACCAGTCAAGGCTGCTGTTGCTGGAACAAGAATTATCAACGGAATCTTTCCCTCAACCTGGCTTGCTTCTTCCATCGACATGACAACACGATGCGGACCTATCCGTTGCGGAATTCTGCCACCGGCGCCAAACAGAATTTCCAGTTCCTCCTTGCTAAAAACATCTTCCAGACTTTCAGCCTGGGTGAGCACAGGTGTAACGCTTGCAAACAGGAGCGCTGCACCAGCTAATATGATGGTTGCCTTGGAAAAATTCTTCATCAAATATATCTCCCTCGATAATTGCACTCAAATCAAAAAATAAACCTGAGATAATAACATTTGGATGGCAACCTTCATGAACGACTGCGCGTACCCCAATCCTGTTCAGCAGTTTTGGACGCGACCATTTCGTTCCACATTTTTTTATTCGGCCCCGATATTTCCAGGCAGCGCGTATCGGTGAACCACAGGAAATCGTAGTCGCGATATGCCGGCTCCACCTTGGCGAAGAAAGCGTTTGCTGTCGGATACTCGTCTGACAGCTCGAAGATGCCGATCGACAGGACGGATGCGTTCGGTGCGCGTTTTACAAGGTGGACTGGAATGCCGATATTTTTCTGCACATGATAGTTGCCGGCGATGAGAACCGTGCGAGATCTCGTTTCGATAATCTGATCGGCCATATGGGCGTCTTTCGCGTACTGGCTGATCACAAAAGGCGCAATAGCTTCCTTTTCGACGCCGTGCGCCTGCTGGAGAAGTGTTTCCATCACTGCGCGATCCCCGAGGAATGGATCTTCGGCGCCGAGCCCTATCTCGTTTCGTTTTCGTCGCGGAAAGGCCAAGCTGCCATAAATTTTTACAAACGGCATCAGTTCGCCAGGTATGTTGGCGCCCCGTATCACCATGCCCTGATCATTGGCTCTTTCGAAAAGCGGAAAATAGGATTCCCATAGCGGCCACCCGCGCTCGGACCATTTCAAAGCCGTTTGCAGTTCGCCAGAGGACACCGGTGCTGCCTGATATGCTTGCAGGACAGAGTTGTAGTCCGCATCGACCATTTCGAACATCATGGTTCGTGATGAACCGGATTTCGTTAACGCCTCGAGCAACTGCAACTGGACAGCATGGTGATCCGGATTGTCGTGCACTTCGCCAATCAACACATTATCGGACTTCTTTGCCCGGTTGATGATCGCGTTTGCGGAAACAGGACTGCCATCTCGAGCGCGCGCGATTTCAGCAACATGTCCATAACACTTGCGCGGCTTATCCCTGTTGGCTTCTGGTGTGTCCAAGGATACGCAGCCAGACATAATTGCCGTTGACATTATGAAGAGGGTAGTTCTGATCACAATCGGGCCCGATGCTCTAAGCTGTTTATATAGCTGGCTCGAAGGTATCTGGGCTGGCAATGTCTTTGTAGCAATTCGACAGGAAGGAATGCACTATTTTTTCGGATTGTCACGAGAAAATTTACGACTTTGAGTAATCATTATGCACAATTGATAAGGCAAACGCGCCTACCCCACATACAGGTATTAAGGATCATTCCTTTGAGAGACATCCCGTGAAGTGTTTCGAAGGGGATATTCCTCCGAGCCGACAATTTCAGAATATCGGCACGCTCAGTTGTCGGCATCCCGCAGGGATCGGAGCGCTGCGGAGAACGGTGCAGCCGTTGCCAGAGCGAGCATGCTGATAGGCTGTAATTGTCGGCGGGGAACCGCTAGAGCACACAGATCTGTTTTACAACACAGACAGGATGAACATGCGTGAGATGCTTCGAAGATTATGACACGCAAATCAGTAACCCTACCAGCGCAGCAGGACGCGGGGCCAAGGACGCAACCGTTCGGCGCTACCATTACGAGACGCACGATCGCTTACGTGAGCATCTCATGACTTTCCTCAACGTTTACAACTTCGCCAAGCGCCTCAAGACGCTGAAAGGCAAAACCGTCTTCGGATTCATTTCGCAAAAATGGACGTCAGAGCGCAAACGATTCAGAATTCACCCAGACCATCACACTCCGGGACCAAACACCCCTCAGCGTGGTCGGACGTTTACCGCAACCGCCGCTAGATCAGTCCGAACACAAAGGCGAGCGGCAACACAGCGAGCATCGCCTCGAAAAGGACGGACAGCCAGTTAAAACGGGTGGACGCCCCGTCAAAGACGATCGAGACCAGCCTGCCCAATGCCGTAAACGCCCACGACGCCCCGAGGGCAAGATAGATCAGCGGCTGGGCGAGCAGGATGCAGCACAGCCCGCATCCCAGGTAAAACCCGGCCATGGTGGCCCGGCCCTCGGCAATCGCATCGGGCCGGCCGTCCGCCGTTTCAAGACGCAGCATGCGAAAGGAAAGGCGTGGCGCAAGAAACAGCAGCAGGCCAAAGGCAACCGTTATCGCGGCCACGGCAAATGCCAGCCATTCGCCGGTCGTGCCGGGCCAGTAAAATGCAATCATCCCGTCTCCCTCCGATCGTTACATGAAGCTTTGCGGATCGATATCGATCTGCACGCGGACCGATCCGCGCGGACCCGGCGCGGCTTCCACCATCCGCGCGACAAAGGCCTGCAGGTCCGATTGCCGCCCACCATGCACCAGCAGGCGAAAACGGTAGCGCCCGCGGATGAGAGCCATCGGCGCCTCCGCCGGCCCCAGCACTGCGATGTCACGCGCGGCGGGCGCCGCCCGGCGCAGGCCGCGCGCATGCCCCTCGGCGGCGGCGCGGTCGCTCGCCGAGACGATCAGCGCGGCCATGCGCCCGAACGGCGGCAGCCGCGCCTTTTCCCGCTCGGCGATCTCGCGCTCGTAGAACGTTTCCGGATCGCCCGAGACAATCGCCTGGATCACCGGATGCGCCGGCTGGTAGGTCTGTAAGAGACCGCGGCTCTTCCGCCCCGAACGCCCGGCCCTGCCGGTGACCTGGGACAGGAGCTGGAAGGTGCGTTCGGCGGCGCGCGGATCGCCATTGGCAAGGCCGAGATCGGAATCGACGATCCCGACAAGGGTCATCATCGGAAAATTGTGCCCTTTGGCGACAAGCTGCGTTCCGATGACGATATCGACCTCACCCTTGGCGATCGCCTCAAGCTCAAGCCGCAGCCTTTGAACGCCGCCCATCATGTCGGAGGAAAGGACGATGGTTCGCGCGTCGGGAAAATGGCAGTCGGCTTCCTCCGCAATGCGCTCGACCCCCGGGCCGCAGGCAACCAGATGGTCCAGCGCGCCGCATTCCGGACAGGCTTCGGGCGCCGGCTCCGTATGGCCGCAATGGTGGCACTGCAATTGCCGCCGGAAACGATGTTCGACCAGCCAGCTCGAACAGTCCGGGCACTGGAACCGGTGACCGCATACGCGACACAGCGTCAGCGGCGCATATCCGCGGCGGTTGAGAAACAAAAGCGCCTGCTCACCCTCCTCCAGCGTCCTTTTCATGGCTTCAATCAGAACCGGAGAAAGGAACCCGCCCCGCGCCGGCGGATCGCGCCGCAAATCGATCAGATGCAGATCCGGCAACGCCGCGCCGCCGAACCGCTCCGGCAGGCGGATGTCGGCATATTTGCCGGTGTCCGCGTTCACCCGGCTTTCGATTGATGGCGTGGCTGATGCGAGAATCGCCGGAAAACCGCCGATATGGGCGCGCACCACCGCCATATCGCGGGCGTTGTAAAAGACCCGGTCTTCCTGCTTGTAGGCGGCATCGTGTTCCTCGTCGACAATGATGAGGCCGAGATTGTCGAAAGGCAGGAAAAGCGCCGAACGCGCGCCGGCGACGACGCGGATATCCCCCGTCGCGGCCTGCCGCCAGACCTTCTCGCGCATGCGCGGAGCGATGTCCGAGTGCCACTCCGCCGGCTTGCAGCCGAAGCGCCGCTCGAAACGCTCCAGAAATGCCGAGGTGAGCGCGATCTCGGGCAACAGGATAAGCACCTGCCGGCCCTGCCGGATCGTTTCCGCAACGGCCTCGAAATAGACCTCCGTCTTGCCGGACCCGGTCACGCCGTCAATCAGCGACACGGCGGGCGGCGTTCCGCCGTCCCCGAGCAGGCGCCGGGCGGCCGCCTGCTGATCGGCGTTCAGCTCCGGTTTGCGGAAATCGGGATCGGGAGGCGGAACCACCGGCTGCGGAGGAATAAGGACCGTATCGAAGACATGCTGCCGCAACAGGCCGTCAACGACGCTGACGGAAACGCCGGCTGCCCGCGCAAGCCCGGTGCGGGTCCAGCTCAAACCGTCTTCCGCCATCGCAATAACCCGCTCACGGGCTGCCGTCATGCGCTCGGGACGCGCGCTGCCCAACCGCAGACCCTCCGTTGGAGCCGCCGGCTCGAATGCCGCCGGCGCCCGCAGGGCCATGCGCGCGACAAGTCCCGGTGGCGACAGGGTGTAGGCCGCCACCCAGTCGAGAAAGCGGCGCATATCCTCCGCGATCGGCGGACAATCGAAAACATGGGTGATCGGCCGCAGTTTTTTCGGATCGACCGTATCGGTCTTCCCGTCCCAGACGATGCCCGCCACCTGCCGCGGCCCGAGCGGCA
>NZ_CFHWAF010000016.1:21588-44488 GCF_984452065.1 Hoeflea sp.
ACTCCACCAGGACCTGTCCCTTCTCCACCGCCTCGCCCGGCGCCGCGTGCAGCCCCTCGGGCACGGCATAGGAGTAGGCCTGGGGCGTCGGCACGGGCACCAGAACGGGCACGGTCGCGGCAGCCTCGCAGCCAAGCGGCAATTGCGGCGAATCTTTCATCTTGAGGGTGACCTTGCCTCGCGATTGATCTAAAGAAAAGCCGCGACCGCCAATTAAGGGACGAGACATACGATGAAATTTTTTGTCGACACGGCAGATGTTGCCGAGATCGAGGAACTGAACGCGCTGGGTCTGCTGGATGGCGTGACCACCAATCCGTCGCTGATCATGAAGTCCGGACGGGACATCATGGAGGTGACCAAGGAGATCTGTTCGATGGTCGATGGCCCCGTTTCGGCCGAGGTCACCGCCACCGAATTTGGCGGCATGATGGCCGAGGCGGAAATCCTGGCAAAGATCGCCGACAATATCTGCATCAAGCTGCCGCTGACGATGGACGGGCTGAAGGCGTGCAAGGCGCTGACCTCGGCGGGGCACCAGACCAATGTGACCCTTTGTTTTTCAGCCAATCAGGCGCTTCTGGCGGCAAAGGCCGGGGCCACGTTCATCTCGCCCTTCGTCGGGCGCGTTGACGACATGGCCGCCGACGGCATGGAACTGATCGCCGAGATCCGCAAGATTTACGACAATTACGGTTTCGCGACGGAGATCCTCGCCGCATCGATCCGCACCGTCAATCACGTCAAGGAGGCCGCGCTCATCGGCGCCGATGTCGCCACCGTTCCTCCGGCGACCCTTCGGGCCCTGGTCAAACATCCCCTGACCGACAAGGGCCTCGAAGCCTTCCTCGCCGACTGGGCGAAGACCGGTCAGAAAATCGGTTGAGCGGGGCGGCAAGCGCCGGCTTGGCGGCACTCAATCCTCCTCACCATCCATCCGCCCTGTCAGTGTCATGCCTTCGATCCAGGTGGCGCCGTCGCGGCGGATGACGGTTTTCGAGCGCACGCCGCATCGCTCGGAAATGGCATCGGCCAGCGCCTGCGAATGAGTCACCACCCAGATCTGGCTGTCGGCGGACGCATTGGCGATCATGCCGGCAAGCGCCGGCAGCATATCCGGGTGCAGGCTCGCCTCCGGCTCGTTGAGCGCGATGAAGGGCGGGCGGCGGTAGGACAAGAGCGCCGCCGCCAGCGCCAGAAACCGGATCTGCCCGTCGGACAATTCGCGCGGCTGGAACACACGCTTCGGGAACTCGGGAAGCACGAGGCCGAAACTGGCATAGTCCTCCGGCAGGGGCACGGAAAGGGCGGCGCCCGAAAAGGCGTCGTAAACGGCCCGGTCGAGGCCGATCGTATCCTGGCGCGTATGGGCAATGGTTGCAAAGACGGCGGCGATATTGGCGCCGTCCTCATCAAGCATCGGCGCGGTGATCGGCAGGCACGGCAGGCGCAGAGGCGAACCGGCATCCGAACGGAAGCCGTGATAGAAGCGCCATTGTCCGATAATGTGCCGCAGCGTGCTGATTTCGGGATAGCGGCCGGCATCGCCGAGCATGAACAGGGCCGTCTCCGACGTCAGGGCCTGTTCCGGATAATCCTCCATTCGGCCCGCTTCGCTCCGCGCCGCGATATGCGCGCCCTTGCGCCGCATGGTCACCACGGGCCCCCGACCGGTATCGACGGTCAGCTCCTCGGCCTTGATCTGCGCCTCATGCGGAAAACCCGCCGACGGCTCGGCCTGCTTGAAACCCGTTTCGATCCTGTAGCCGTAGACAATGCCGGTCTTCTCGTCGACGATCTCCGCCGAAAGCCCGATCCGGGCCTTTTCATGCCTGCGCGTGCCGCCGCTCCAGAACGCCGAGTAGATGCCGCCTTCTTCGGCGATCAGATGCGACAGGCGTCCGTCTGCGGCCGCCTTGATCAGTTGCAGGGCACGGTAGAGGTTCGATTTGCCGGCGCCGTTCGCGCCGACGAACAGATTGACCGATCCCAGATCCATGCGGATTGAACGTAAGGAACGGTAATTGGCGGCGGACATGGCGCGTAGATACATGCCGCGAAGCTATGCCGACTTTGTTGCATCGGCAAGTCAGGCCCTGGCTGGTCGGTTGAGCTTTTCTATGCAGCCGGTTCCTGATGCTGCAACGCCTCGCCTTCCACGGTTTCGTCAACCGTATCGCAAGCGCGGTGCGCGGACTGGAACGATGCCGTCCCGCCGAGGTCGAACCGTTCGATCTGGCTCGTCAGCCCTTCGAGCTCCCGGGCGAGACTGTGGGTGGAGGCCGTCGTTTCCTCGACCATGGCGGCGTTCTGCTGCGTGAACTGGTCCATCTGGCTGACGGCCACGTTGATTTCCTGCAACCCGGCCGACTGCTCGCGCGAGGAATTGGCGATGGCGTCGATATGCTGATCGATGTCCACGACCTTGCCAGCGATGTTGGAAAGGACCGTGCTGGTCTTGTTGACCAGTTCGACGCTGGAATTGACATGGACATCGCTGGTGGCGATCAGCCCGGTGATCTCCTTGGCGGCATTTGAGGCGCGCTGCGCCAGTTCCCGCACCTCCTGAGCAACCACCGCGAAACCCTTGCCGGCTTCACCGGCCCGCGCCGCTTCGACACCGGCATTCAGCGCCAGAAGATTGGTCTGGAAGGCAATGTCCTTGATGACGCCGGTGATCTGGCCGATTTTCTTGGAGGAATCTTCCAGTTCCTGCATCGCGTTGATGACCTGTTCGACGATTTCACCGGATTCGTCGGCATCCACCTTCGCTCCGGAGACCATCTTGCGGGCTTCCTCGGCGCGCTCGACGGCATTTTGAACCGTGGTGGTGATCTGGCCCAGCGCCGCCGCGGTTTCTTCCAGTGAGGCAGCCTGCTGCTCGGTCCGGCGGGACAGATCGTCGGTCGCCGTGCGGATCTCGACGGACCCGGAGGTGATGTTCCCGGCGCTTGCGCTGATGTCGTTGAGCGCCGAGCGAAGCTGATCGACGGCGCGGTTGAAATCGACACGAAGCTGATCGAGATCGCCGGCAAAGACATCGTCGATACTGGCGGAAAAATCCCGTTCGGCAAGGCGACCGAGGCCGGCGCCGATCCGGCCAATGGCCGCGTTGAGTTCCTCGGCGGCCTTTTCCTTTTCCGCTTCCCGCCGCGAGCGCTCCTCATTGGATTGCGCATGCAATTCGTCGCTCTTGGCCGATTCTTCGGACAATGCCTCCTGCGCCGCTTGCGCGTCCCGTGTCGCCGATTCCGCCGCGATCAGCGAGCGCTCGACCGACCAGGACATCATCAGGAGAACGCCGCTTTGCAACAGCAGGACGACGGCGTGAAGCACCACGCGGGCAAGCTCCGATTCGCCCGGGAAAACGGCCGCCGGAAGGACAAAATACAAAATCAGATGGTGCAGCGCCGTTGCGACCGTGAAAGCGACGATCGCCCGCCAGTCGATCCATGCCGCGCAGACGGCGAGCGACGCGAAGAAATACATATGCATGTCGATCTGCAGCGGCGAATTGGCAAAGGCGTAGACCAGCAGCGAAACCTGCGCGAACTGGGCAATCGATGTCACGATGCGCGTGACCGGCCCGGTCCGGTCGAAATACCAGGTGGCCGTTGCCGCCAGTGTGATGATCAGCCCGCCGCCGAGGATGATCGGAATGGACGCATCCGTGCCGTAAACCGCACGCGCCACCAGCACGGCAATATTGACCCACAGAAGCGCAATAACGCCATATGAGACCTTGGAACGAAGGACTTGCAGCGCGTTCATCTAGGAATTCCTCTTCAGACAACCATAGGCCAGGGCATGATCCAGCACGGCGACCGCGCCGTGCTTCATCAGTCGAACTGTAAAGTCCCGCTCATCGGAATGGGCGACCGCGATCCAGTCGTAACGGCCGCTGGACACGAGGCTCCCGCCGGCCTTCGCAATGACGTTCATGGCATGACCGCCCTGCCAGGGCGGCGTGACCACCACCACGTAGGACCCTTTCGGCAACGCGTAGGCGGCAAGCACCACGCCGGCTGCCAGAACCGCGTTGGCCGCAATCACCATCCAGCCTTTACCGCTTGTGGACAAGGATCCACCGTCGCGTTGTGTCCTGCATGAAAAGGACCGTGTCGGGCAAACTACTCCGGCGAGCATGTGGCGGCGGCTTCATGCCTCACGCAGCGCAAGGCGGCGAAAGTACCGCGAAAACGGTCGCCTGCGACGGCTCCGGGACGTCAGTGACCGGGGACATGACATTGCGCTGCATGCGCCGGACCTCAGCGTAACGCGCAATGCTTTCGGTATGGTAAATGGACGGTTGAACACGCGCCTGTTTCAGCATCGTCCCGACAAGAAAAATTGAACTCTCCGGTGGTCGCCGGAACACGTCGCGCACTATATCTGCCGTAGCGGGATTCTTACTTCCTAAACAAATCACCGGTAGTCTGGAAAGCAGCGCGGATATCGAGACCAAAGCGATCCACACCGGGCAAACGCCACGGGCACTTTCAAATGAGGGGACAAGCCATGCAAGAAAAAATTGCATTGATCGTCGGCGCTTCGAGCCCGATCGGTTTGTCCATCTCGGAAAAACTGCTGATGTCCGGCTGCATCGGTTGGCTGACCTATTTCAGCAACGAAGAAAAACTCAACGCGTTCTCAAACGGACGTCGAAATCCGAAGACCGAAATCAGGAAGATCGACGTGACAAAGGACGCCGAGGTCGTGTCCGTCATCGACGAGATCAAAAGCAGACACGGCAAAATAGACTATCTCGTCAACAATCCGTCCCATTCGGATCCGGGTTTCTGGAAGCGGGAAATCATCGACATCGATCCTGAGGAAATGTCGTCGATATTCAATGTCGACGTTGCCGGCGCTTTCCGGGTCATAAAACACGCATTGCCTCTGCTCATGGAAGCCGAAGCGCCCTCGATCGTGAACTTCTCGTCAAGCGCCGCGCACAAGGGGGATCCCAATTGCGCGATCTACAATCCCGCACAGCTGGGTGTTGTCGGGCTTACCAAGACAATCGCCCGCGCCTATGCACCGAAATTGCGCTGCAACGCGATCGCACCCGGCCCCATCGATTCATCCTGGGTGGACAATTGGCTGTCAAAGGAGGATGAAGCGGAAAATGTCGAGCGCATCATGGATATGCCGCGGAGGATGGGAATGCCCGAAGAAATCGCGACGGTCACGCAATTCCTTCTGACCACGGATTCGAGTTACGTAAACGGCCAGATAATTTTTGTCGATGGCGGCGTTTCGATCGCATAGTCCGCATATATCGAATATTTCCTGTGTTTTGTTGCGGAAGGAAATACCGGCAGCGTCAGGTTTCGGCCGCGCCTGAAGAGCTGTCATTGACGAACGTCCTGTCCGGATCCTCGGCAAGCTCGTAAACGCAGTGATGTTCCAGAAGTTTGGTGATCCCGGCCACATCGCCCTCCAGCCGCTCCGGAGGAATGAGATGACCGATATTGAACTGGAACGTCTTGCGCTTCTTGTTCAGCACCTCGTGAAAGACGGTCATGTCGCGCAGTTCCGTCGAGTGCTTCGACAGCCAGTAGAACAGGCCGGAATTTCGCGCCGACATGTTCACGGGCAGCACCGGCAGACCGTAGCGCCGCGCCAGGCCGACAGCCGACTGCTTCCAGGGCCGCTCGTTGAGCCGCCCGTTGGCCCAATAGGCGATGCGTCCGGACGGAAACAGGATTGTCGCCTTGCCTTCCTTGACCGCCCGGTTCGTCAGCCGCAGGGTTTCCCGCGCCTTCAGATTGCTCTTGTACTCTTCGCGCCACTCGACCGGGATAATGATCTCGGCATAGCGCGGATTGACGCGCAGGGCGTCCCGGTTCGCAAAGATCATCATGTCGGGCCGGCAATCCTTCAAGAGATCGAAAACCGCAACGCCGTCGGCGATGCCCGTCGGATGATTGCAGACGAGGATAAAGCCGCCGCTTGCGGGTATGCGTTCCTTGTTGTTCACCCGCAACTCAAGGTTCAACAGGCTGCTGGCATATTCCATCGCATCGAAGCCGGGCATATTGGCGATCACATCGGCGAAATCGATCGCCTGACGGTAATGCAGGATAGAGTAGAGGAACGGCCGCATGACCGGCCAAAGCGGATTCTTGACGATTTTCTGGCCGCGTTCGGCAATCAGCTGGTCGACGACATGGCCGGGCTGGCCATATGAAATAAGCGCAATCCTGTCGGCCAGGTCATCCAAGTTTGTCAGATGGAAGCGCTTCTGGACCATTCATAATCCCCGCAAAGGTATAAAGGTTCTATTGCAGCGAAATGTGTACTCACAATGACAGGACCCGACCCCGCTCTCATGCCGAGTTAACCGTAACATAACCGCACCGGGCAAGAATGCCACCGTTATCGACTGTTGATGACGTAATGCCTTGAAGCCGGCTCTTCAACCGGCAAACGGGCTTTATGCAGACCAAACAAATGCGTATTAGCCGTTAGGACCGGTCCCGAATCATGATTAAGGAAGCCTTTCTTGTCGCGGCGAAACCGGAACTCCAGCGCCAGATGCACGAATGGGCGGACAATCTGGAACGGCAACGACGCCTGTCGGAACACACGCTTGACGCCTATCTGCGCGACCTGAGGCAGTTTTTGACCTTTTTGACCGGGTATCTGGGCGGTCCGCCCGGAATGTCCGACATGGCGGAGCTGCGCCCGGCCGACATGCGCGCCTTCATGGCCTTCAGGCGCAGGAACGGCGCCGGCGCCAGAACCCTCGGCCGCAGTCTCGCCGGCATACGCTCTTTCCTGCGTTTCCTGGAAAAACGGGGCTTTGTCAACGCCGCCGGCATCAACGCCATGCGCGCGCCCCGGCAGCCGAAATCACTGCCCCGGGCACTCACCGACACACAGGCCGTCGCGCTGACCCGCAACAGTGAGCAACTGGCGGAAGAACCCTGGGTTGCGGCCCGCAACGCGGCCGTGCTCACGCTGCTTTACGGATGCGGGTTACGCATTTCCGAGGCTTTGGGTTTGCGGCCGGATGATTTCGCGGGCGGGCCCACATCCCTCCAGATCGACGGCAAGGGCGGCAAAACGCGCCTCGTGCCTCTGATCCCGGCTGCCGCAGCCGCTGTGGATAACTACCGCGATCTTTGCCCATGGGCTCTTGAAGCGGACGGCCCTCTCTTTCGCGGCGTGCGCGGCGGTGCCCTGCAGCCCGCGATCATCCAGAAGGAAATGCGCAAACTGCGCGTCGCGCTGGGACTGCCGGATACCGCGACCCCTCATGCGCTCAGGCACTCTTTCGCCACCCATCTCCTGGCCGGCGGCGGCGATCTGAGATCGATTCAGGAACTGCTCGGCCATGCGAGCCTGACGACCACCCAGATTTACACCGCCGTCGACACCAGGCGGCTTCTGGAGGCCTACGGGAAAGCCCATCCCCGGGCCTGAACCGGAATAAGGATTTGTTAACCCCAAGGCGTGCAAGCTTTCCCGAACACCCGCAAATTAACGCTTTGCACGCGGCAGCGACGTAAAATGCCGCCACTTGCTCAACATGACGGAATGACCATGACGTTCCTTTCACCAGCCCTGTTTCGACCGGTCCGCATGCGCATCGACTGGACACTGGCGGCCGTCATCGCGCTGCACCTGCTTTTTGCAGCGACCTTCTTCGTGATACTTGCCGTCGCGTCGACGCGGGCAAATGCCGAAGAGGCCGTCTGCCGGGGTGAAAATCTGCTCGCAGCCATGGCGCAGGACGACCCGGACGAAATGGCCCGTATCGAGGCCGAGGCGGCGGCGGTCGTCAACGGGTCGAGCCTGCTTTGGCGTATCGAAAAGGATGGTGTGCCCGTATCCTGGCTCTACGGAACCATGCACACCACGGATCCGCGGGTCCTCAAGCTCGGCGCCACGGCCCAGTCCGCCTATGACGACGCGTCGGTGGTGGTTGTCGAATCGTCGCAGATTGTCGAACTCGAGCGGGCCATGGCCCGGCTGATGACCGATCCGGATCTGACCATGCTCGATGCCGGCACAACGCTGGAGGGGCTGTTGAGCGAGGAGGATTTCGACCTCGTGGAAACCGTCCTCGAGGAGCGCGGCATCCCGATGGCCTTCGTCTCGCGAATGAAGCCCTGGCTGATCTTCAGCATGATCGCGGTTCCCGACTGCGAAATCGAACGCCGGGCCAATGGCATCGCATTTCTGGACAAGGAACTGGCGACCGGTGCGCTGGAAAGCGGCAAGACGCTGGAAGGGCTGGAGACGCTGAAGGAGCAGCTTGCGATCGTATCGGGTCTTCCGCTTGACGTTCAGGCGCGCCTCCTCGCCGACACCGCCGCGCTCAGCCCGGTGCTGGAGGATGTGACCGCGACGATGACCGATCTTTATCTCGAAGGCCGCATCGACATGATCATGCCCTTTGTCCAGGCCGCGACGATGGAAATCGGCGAGATGGACAGCAGCGCCTATGCGAAATTCGAGAAGGAACTGATCGAAACGCGCAACAAGACCATGGCGAAGCGCCTCGCGCCGATCCTTGAAGACGGCGGCGCCTTCGTCGCGGTCGGCGCACTGCACATGCCGGGCGAGGACGGCCTTGTCGAGCTGCTGCGCGGCAACGGCTATGCCGTCACCGCCGTCAATTAGAAATCCAGCTTTAGCCTACATGTGTATGGGCTTGTCATAGGCGCTGAGCGCGGCTTCCTTGACGGCCTCCGACATGGTGGGATGCGCGTGGCATGTGCGGCCGAGGTCCTCGGCGCTGCCGCCGAACTCCATCAGGACGGCCGCCTCGTGGATCATATCGCCGGCGCCGTATCCGACGATATGAACGCCCAGCACCCGGTCCGTCTGCTTGTCGGACAGGACCTTCACGAAACCGTCGGACTGCAGCATGGCGCGGGCCCGGCCATTGGCCGAGAACGGGAATTTGCCCGCCTTGTAGTCCACGCCTTCCGCCTTCAGTTCCTCTTCGGTCTTGCCGACCGAGGCGACCTCCGGCTGCGTATAGACCACGCCGGGGATGACGCCGTAATTCACATGCCCGGCCTGCCCGGCAATGATTTCGGCGACCGCGACGCCCTCGTCTTCCGCCTTGTGGGCCAGCATCGGACCGGCAACCACGTCGCCGATGGCATAGACGCCCGAGACATTGGTCTGAAAATGCGCGTCGATCTGCACGCGGCCTGCCTCGTCGAGCACGATGCCGGCATTTTCGAGGCCAAGGCCTTCCGTATAGGGTTTGCGGCCGGTCGCCACCAGAACCACATCGGCGCTGATCGTCTGTGCATCGCCGCCCTTGACGGGTTCGAAGGTGACTTTTGCCGAACGTGATGTCGCCGCAATGCCCGTCACCTTTGCGCCAAGGTTGAATGTCAGCCCCTGCTTGGTCAGCATGCGCTGAAACTGTTTGGAAACATCCCCGTCCATTCCTCCGAGTATCGTGTCCAGAAACTCGACGACGGTGACCTTTGTTCCAAGCCTTGCCCAGACGGACCCGAGTTCCAGGCCGATGACGCCGCCGCCGACGACAATCATGTCCTTCGGCACTTTGGGCAGTTCAAGAGCGCCGGTTGACGAGACGACGACTTTCTCGTCGAATTTGACGTCGACGCCCGGAATGCCGGCCACATCGGAACCGGTGGCAATCACGATATTGCTGGTCTCCAGCTCGACGCTGTCGCCCTTTTCGTCGGCGACGGACACCTTGCCCTCGCCGCGGATCGACCCTGTCCCGGTAAACACGTCGATCTTGTTCTTCTTCATCAGGAACGCGACGCCGTCCACATTGGCTTTCACCGTCGCATCCTTGTGCCCCATCATCTTTTCGAGATTGAGCTTCGGCTTGCCTGTTTCGACCCCGAGCTCCGGCAGGGCGTGGCTGGCCTCTGAAAACATCTCCGATGCATGAAGCAGAGCCTTGGACGGGATGCAGCCGATATTGAGGCATGTGCCGCCGAGCGTGGCGCGTTTTTCGACCACCGCCGTCTTCAGGCCGAGTTGCGCGGCCTTGATCGCACACACATAGCCGCCTGGGCCCGTACCGATCACGATGAGATCGTAGCGTTCAGCCATCTATTTGTCCCTTCCGTTCCTCTCCTGCTGCCTGTTCCTGGCAAGCGACAAGGTTAAGTCGTTCGATCTGCTCCAGCGGCAGGCGGCCCGCCGCATCGGGCATGCGCTTCGTCAGCGCTGCCACAAGTCCTTCCAGGTAAAGTTGCCCGACCGCGGGGTCATCGAAAGCCGCCAGCTCGGCGATGCCGCCGCCGTCATCGACACCACGCATATGGCCGCGCCAGACCGTGCAGGCCTCCAGCTCTGCGCCCGTCACGTCGCCCTCGGGACAATCGTCCAGGATAATGCCGGCAATGCCCGGCTCGTTCTCGGCCTCGAAGACATAACCCTGATAGGGATCTTCACCGGCGATCAGAAACCGGAAACTCATATCGTCCGAACCGTTGAACTCAAGGCGCACCGTCTCGTCATCCGTCGCATAGGCCGCGAGCACTTGCGGGCAGCGTCCTGTCACGTTTTCCTGCCCATGAACCGGCAAGGGCAGCAATATGGCCGCAGCCGCGGCAATCAGGAAGGGGCTGGCGTCTCTCATCGGCTGTCTGCCGCAACAGCTAGAGATCAAGAACGAGCCGTTCCGGGTCCTCCAGGCTTTCCTTCACCCGCACGAGGAACGTCACGGCCTCCTTGCCGTCGACAATCCGGTGATCGTAGGACAGCGCCAGATACATCATCGGGCGGATGACGACCTGCCCGCCAAGCGCGACCGGCCGTTCCTGGATCTTGTGCATGCCAAGAATGCCCGACTGGGGGGCATTGAGGATCGGCGACGACATCAGCGACCCGTAGACACCGCCATTGGAAATGGTGAAGGTGCCGCCCTGCATGTCGGCCATGTTGAGCTCGCCGTTTCTCGCGGCAAGACCGAGCCTGCCGATCTCCTGTTCGATTGCGGCGATCGACATCTGGTCCGCATCGCGCACGACTGGCACGACAAGTCCCTTGTCCGTCCCGACCGCAACACCGACATGGCAGAAATTCTTGTAGATGATGTCCGTGCCGTCGATTTCCGCGTTGACTGCCGGAATTTCCTTCAGCGCGTGACAGACCGCCTTGGTGAAGAAACCCATGAAACCGAGTTTCACGCCGTGTTTCTTCTCGAACAGTTCCTTGTATTTCTTGCGCAGGTCCATCACCGCCGTCATGTCCACCTCATTATAGGTGGTCAGCATGGCGGCCGTGTTCTGGGCATCCTTCAAGCGCCGGGCGATGGTCTGGCGAAGCCGGGTCATCTTCACCCGCTCCTCGCGCGCTTCGTCCTCTCCGCTGGAGGGCGCCCGGGCGGCGGCCGGCGCCGGGGCGGGGGCCGGTTCGCTGACGCCCTTCGCCAGCGCATCGATGACATCGCCCTTGAGCACCTGCCCGCGCTTGCCGCTTCCGTCGACCTGATCCGCATCGATTTTGTTTTCCGCCATCATCTTTGCCGCGGACGGGGCGGGCGGCATATCGGTTCCGGCCGCTGCAGGTACTGAGGCCGCCGCGGCAGGTGTTGCGTTGGCCGGCTTTGCATCGGCAGCTGCCGGTGCGTCCGCCTTGGCTTCCGGCGACGGCGCGCCGGCGCCCTCGGCAATCTGGCCGAGGAGCGCGTTCACCTCCACCGTATCGCCCTCATTGGCGGCAATTTCCGACAGGGTGCCGGCTGTCGGCGCAGGCACCTCGATCGTGACCTTGTCGGTCTCGAGTTCGACCAGCGGCTCATCGGTCGCGATCGCATCGCCGACCTTCTTGAACCAGGTTCCGATGGTGGCCTCGGTAACGGATTCGCCGAGGGTGGGAACGCGGATTTCTGTGGCCATGATATTCAGTTTCCGTTTCTCAAAGGATGGCTGTCTTTCGGATCGCTAACTGCCAAGGGCATCCTCGAGGAATGCCTCAAGTTGCGCCTTGTGCTTGGACATGAGGCCCGTCGCCGGCGACGCGGCCGCCGGCCGGCCGGTATAGCGCACGCGCTGATACTTGGCGTCGATATGCGCCAGCACCCATTCCAGATAGGGGTCGATGAAGGCCCATGCACCCATATTCTTGGGCTCTTCCTGACACCAGACCATTTCGGCATCGCGGAAGCGCGACAACTCGTTGATGAGCGCCTTGGCGGGGAACGGATAAAGCTGCTCGAGCCGCAGGAGATAGATGTCGTCCACCCCGCGCTTTTCGCGTTCCTCGTAAAGATCGTAATAGACCTTGCCGCTGCACATGAGGACCCGGCGGATCCTGTTGTCCTTCTGCAGCTTGATCGGCTGGTCCTTGCGCACCTCCGCATCATCCCACAGCAGCCGGTGGAAGGAGCTGTCGCCCGCCATTTCCGAAAGCTGGGATGTGGCGCGCTTGTGGCGCAGCAGGGATTTCGGCGTCATCAGA
This sequence comes from Hoeflea sp., assembly GCF_984452065.1. Classification (NCBI taxonomy): domain Bacteria; kingdom Pseudomonadati; phylum Pseudomonadota; class Alphaproteobacteria; order Hyphomicrobiales; family Rhizobiaceae; genus Hoeflea; species Hoeflea sp. The sequence goes on from NZ_CFHWAF010000016.1 coordinate 34,006, forward strand.
ACCAGAGGTTTCCTGAAGTTGCGCTTCATCTGACGGCGCAGAATATGGAAATAATTCGCCGGCGTCGTACAGTTCGCCACCTGCATATTGTCCTCTGCACAAAGCTGCAGGAACCGCTCCAGCCGGGCCGAGGAGTGTTCGGGGCCCTGGCCCTCATAACCGTGCGGAAGCAGGCATACGAGACCCGACATGCGCAGCCATTTGCGCTCGCCGGACGAGATGAACTGATCGAAGACCACCTGCGCGCCATTGGCGAAATCGCCGAACTGCGCTTCCCAAAGCACAAGCGCATTGGGCTCGGACAGGGAGTAGCCGTACTCGAAACCGAGCACCGCCTCTTCCGACAACATCGAATTGACCACCTCGTAGAGCGCCTGTCCCTTGCCGAGATTGTTGAGCGGGATATAGCGTTCCTCGTCCGCCTGGCTGTAGAGCACCGAATGGCGCTGGGAGAACGTGCCGCGCTCGCAATCCTGGCCCGACAGCCGCACCGCGTGACCCTCGACGAGCAGCGAGCCGAAGGCCAGTGCCTCCGCCGTCGCCCAGTCGATGCCGTCGCCGGTCTCGATCATCTTGGAACGGTGATCCATGAACCGGCGCACGGTGCGATGCGCCTCGAAACCGTCCGGAACCGCCGACAGCTTGCGGCCCATCTCCTTCAGGTTCTTGACCGTCAGCGCGGTCTTGCCGCGGCGCTGCTCGTCCTGATTGTCCGCAACCCGCATGCCCGACCACACGCCGTCAAGCCAGTCGGCCTTGTTGGGCTTGTATGAATTGCCGGCCTCGAATTCCTGCTCCAGGAAAGCGCGCCAGTCGGCTTTCATCCTTTCCACTTCGCCGACGCCGATCAGCCCCTCATCGACGAGCTTCCCGGCGTAGAGCTGCAAGGTCGTCTCGTGCGAGCGGATCTTCTTGTACATGATCGGCTGGGTGAATGCCGGCTCATCGCCCTCATTGTGGCCGAACCGGCGATAGCAGAATATGTCGAGCACCACCGGCTTGTGAAAGGTCATGCGGAACTCGGTCGCCACCTTTGCCGCGTAGACAACCGCCTCCGGATCGTCGCCGTTGACGTGGAAGATCGGCGCTTCGATCATCTTGGCGACGTCTGAAGGATAGGGGGACGAACGCGAGAAACGCGGGTTGGTGGTAAAGCCGATCTGATTGTTGACGATGACGTGGATCGTTCCGGCAACACGGTGGCCGCGCAGGCCGGAAAGGCCGAGACACTCGGCGACAACGCCCTGTCCGGCAAAGGCCGCATCCCCGTGCAGAAGCAGCGGCAGAACCCGGACCCGGTCGTTCAGCGGCACGATCTCGCCGCGCGCATGGCCGGCCAGCAGGTCCTGCTTTGCCCGCGCCTTGCCCATGACGACAGGATTGACGATCTCCAGATGCGACGGGTTGGCGGTCAGCGACAGGTGGACGTTGTTGCCGTCGAACTCGCGATCCGAAGAGGTTCCGAGATGATATTTGACGTCACCGGACCCCTCGACCTCGTCGGGCGTGAACGAACCGCCCTTGAACTCGTTGAAGATCGCCCGGTGCGATTTGCCCATGACCTGTGAGAGAACGTTCAGGCGGCCGCGATGCGACATGCCGAGCACGATCTCCTTGAGGCCCATCTGGCCACCGCGCTTGATGATCTGTTCGAGCGCCGGTATCAGCGATTCGCCGCCATCGAGACCGAAGCGTTTGGTGCCCTTGTATTTGACGTCGATGAACTGCTCGAAGCCTTCCGCCTCGACCAGTTTTTGCAGGATGGCGATCTTGCCGCGCGGCGTGAATTCCACGCCCTTGTCCGGACCCTCGATGCGATGCTGGATCCAGGACTTTTCCTCCGGGTTCGATATGTGCATGAACTCGACGCCGATGGTCGAGCAGTAGGTGCGCCGCAGAATATCGATCATCTCGTTGATGGTCGCATATTGAAGGCCGAGCACATTGTCGAGGAAGATCCGCCGGTCCAGATCGGCCGGGCCGAAGCCGTAATTTTCCGGCGACAGCTCGTTATAGTCCTCTTTCTCCTCGGCAATGCCGAGCGGGTCGAGATTGGCATGCAGGTGGCCGCGCATGCGGTAGGCGCGGATCATCATGATGGCGCGAACGGAATCGCGCGTTGCCTGCTGAACCTCGTCGTCGGAAAGAACCGTCGCGCCGTTGGCCGATTTGTCCTTCAGCCGCGTTTCGATGTGTTTTTCGACGGTGCTCCAGTCGCCGTCAAGCGCCGAGATCAGTTCGCCGTTCTCGGCAATCGGCCAGTTGTCCCTTTTCCAGGAGGCGCCCTTTGCGGCCTTGCGGACCGCATCCGCATCGTCCTTCAGAGCGGCGAAAAAACTCTGCCACTCGGGGGCCACCGAGGAGGGATTGTCCTCATAACGCGCATAGAGTTCTTCGATATAGGATGCGTTGCTGCCGTACAGAAACGATGTCGCCTGGAAGGTTTCGTTGGCGTCCTGTCTTGCCATCTGCCCTTTGCGGGTTACCCCGCCTCCTTGATACGTTGCGGCCTTGCCGCTCAGTGTCCCGCACCGTTTTCGGTGCCGCGCATTTCCACCCGTTCATCAAATATGCAGTGCGAACCCGTTCTTGTGTAGTCCTTCACCGCACATTTGAAGCCCCTCGCCGTTTTCCCGGCTCGAAGGCCCTTTTTGTGCGCCGTTTTCAACGCTTTTTTTGCCGGACACAATTGCGTGTCCGGCGACCAGCGGCGCGGCGAAACGATCGCCGCGCCGGGGTTTGTCATTCGTTCAGCAGCGCGACGAGCGTACTGCCGAGCTGGGCCGGCGAAGGCGATACGCGGATGCCCGCGGCCTCCATAGCGGCAATCTTGTCTTCCGCCCCGCCCTTGCCGCCGGAGATGACGGCGCCGGCGTGACCCATCGTGCGTCCGGGCGGCGCGGTGCGTCCGGCGATGAAGCCGACGGTCGGTTTGGACCGCCCCTTCTTTGCCTCGTCGGCGAGGAACTGCGCGGCGTCCTCTTCGGCCGAACCGCCGATCTCGCCGATCATGATGATCGACTTGGTCGCCTCATCCGCAAGGTACATCTCCAGGACATCGATGAACTCGGTGCCCTTGACCGGGTCGCCGCCGATGCCGACGGCGGTCGTCTGGCCGAGGCCTTCGTTCGTCGTCTGGAAAACCGCTTCGTAGGTCAGCGTGCCCGAACGCGAGACGACGCCCACGGAGCCCTTCTTGAAGATATTGCCCGGCATGATGCCGATCTTGCATTCCTCCGGCGTCAGCACGCCGGGGCAGTTGGGGCCGATCAGACGGGACGATGATTTTTCCAGCCGCGCCTTGACCTTGACCATGTCCGAAACCGGAATGCCCTCGGTGATGCAAACGATCAGCGGGATCTCGGCGTCGATCGCCTCGATGATGGCGGCCGCGGCGCCGGCCGGCGGCACATAGACGACGGAAGCGTCCGCGCCGGTCGTCTCCTTGCCTTCCGCCACCGACGCGAAGATCGGCAGGTCGACCGTTCCGTCGCCGACATTGCCGGTCCAGACCTGGCCGCCCTTCTTTGGGTGAATGCCGCCCACCATCTGGGTTCCGTAATAGGCAAGCGCATGCTCGGTGTGGAATGTTCCGGTCTTTCCGGTCAGGCCCTGCACCAGTACCTTCGTGTCCTTGTTGACGATGATGGACATGGATCAGGCTCCCTTCACCGCTTTGACGATTTTCTGCGCCGCATCGTCCAGATCGTCCGCTGCGATGACATTGAGGCCGCTTTCATTGATGATTGTCTTGCCCTTTTCGACATTGGTTCCTTCAAGCCGCACCACCAGCGGCACCTGGAGGCCGACTTCCTTGACCGCCGCCACGACGCCTTCGGCAATCGTGTCGCAGCGCATGATGCCGCCGAAGATGTTGACCAGAATGCCCTCGACAGCCGGATCGGCCGTGATGATCTTGAAGGCCGCGGTGACCTTTTCCTTCGACGCGCCGCCGCCGACATCGAGGAAGTTGGCCGGCTCGGCGCCGTAGAGCTTGATGATGTCCATGGTCGCCATGGCGAGCCCGGCGCCGTTGACCATACAGCCGATATTGCCGTCGAGCGCCACATAGGCGAGATCGAATTTGGAGGCCTCGATCTCCTTTTCGTCCTCCTCGGTCGTATCGCGCAGGGCAACGATATCGTCGTGCCGGAACAGCGCGTTGCCGTCGAAGGACACCTTGGCATCGAGCACCCGCAGCCGGCCATTGGCCATGACGATGAGCGGGTTGACCTCAAGCAGGCTCATGTCCTTTTCCATGAACGCCTTGTAGAGGATCGGAAACAGCGTCATGCCGTCGGCCCGCGCCTCACCGGACAGTTCAAGCGCATCGCACAGCTTCGCCGCATCGCTCTCGGTCACGCCGGTATCGGGATCGATCGGAAGGGTGAGGATCTTCTCCGGCGTTTCCTCGGCAACCGCCTCGATGTCCACTCCGCCTTCGGTCGATACGACAAAGGCGGGCCGGCCGACCGTGCGGTCGACCAGGATGGACAGGTAAAGCTCGCGATCGATATCCGCGCCGTCTTCGATATAAAGCCGGTTGACCTGCTTGCCGTGCGCGCCGGTCTGCTTCGTAACCAGCGTATTGCCGAGCATCTCGCCGGCATTCCGGACAACCTCGTCGACCGAACGCGCGAGCCGCACGCCGCCGGCCGCATCGGCGGGAAGCTCCTTGAACTTGCCCTTGCCGCGGCCGCCCGCATGGATCTGCGTCTTGACCACATAAAGCGGGCCGGGAAGCCTGGACGCGGCCTCGGCGGCCTCGTCCGCGGAAAAAATCGGCACGCCCTCGGCGACCGGAGCGCCATAGCTCTTCAACAGGGCCTTGGCCTGGTATTCATGGATATTCATGGATGGAAATCCCGTGTTCCGGCTATTTGAGGTTCGGTGCGATGGCGATGCAGGCCTCGCAAAGACCGGCAACGGCCGCGACCGACTTGTCGAACGCGTTCTGTTCCGACTTGTTGAGGTCGATCTCGATAATCCGCTCGACGCCGCCGCCGCCGATCACGGTCGGCACGCCCACATACATGTCCTTCACGCCATACTGGCCGGACAGATGCGCGGCGCACGGCAGCACGCGTTTTTTGTCTTTCAGGTAAGCCTCCGCCATCGAAATGGCCGATGCGGCGGGTGCATAATAAGCGGAACCGGATTTCAACAGGCCGACGATTTCCGCGCCGCCGTCGCGCGTGCGCTGGATGATCTCCTCAAGCCGGTCCTTCGATACCCAGCCCATCTTGACGAGATCGGGAAGCGGAATGCCGGCAACCGTCGAGTAGCGCGCCAGCGGCACCATCGTGTCGCCATGCCCGCCGAGAACGAATGCCGTGACGTCTTCGACCGACACGTCGAATTCATCGGCCAGGAAATGCCGGAACCGGGAACTGTCGAGCACGCCCGCCATGCCCACGACCTTGTTCTTCGGCAGGCCGGAGAATTTCTGCAGCGCCCAGACCATGGCGTCCAGCGGATTGGTGATGCAGATCACGAAGGCGTCCGGCGCGTATTTCTTGATGCCCGCGCCCACCTGTTCCATGACCTTCAGATTGATGCCGAGCAGGTCGTCGCGGCTCATGCCCGGCTTGCGCGGCACACCGGCCGTCACGATGCACACATTCGCGCCCTCGATGGCCGCATAATCGTTGGCTCCGGTCATCTCGGCATCGAAGCCGTCAACCGGCGCGGACTGCGCAATATCCAGGCCCTTGCCCTGGGGAATACCCTCGGCAATATCGAACAACACGACGTCGCCCAGTTCCTTCAAGGCCGCCAGATGGGCGAGCGTGCCGCCAATCATTCCCGAGCCGATCAATGCGATTTTGTTTCGCGCCATTATAATGACACCTCCGAATTCATTTCTCCCCGCGGCAACTGCGCCAGGTTGCCGCAAATCGCAAAGGTGATAGACTGCCTGACAGTTTTTGGCAACTCATACTTTTGCTATCAAGAATTTCAAACGGTTAGATATACAAACTCTTACGTAAACGTAAGATTTTTAAGCCATTGACCGAATAGCTCGGTAAAGTTTTATGCGCTTTCCGGCGCCATATCCGCCGCGCGGCTCGCCGACAGATAGTCAACACTCTGCATCTCGAAGAGACGCGAAGCCGTCCTTGCAAATTCAAACCCCTCCGCCCCCCGGTGGCTGATGTAGAGACCCTCCGGCGCGGCTGCAGCCGACATGATCAGCCGGGTGCCGGCGTCATACAGCATGTCGACAAGATTGATGAAGCGTTTTGCCTCATTGCGCCTGTCCTCATCCATGACCGGCACGTTTTCCAGAAAGACCGTATGATAGCGGTGCGCGATGATATGGTAGTCGCTGGCCGCAAGCGGCCTGGCGCACAGTTCGTCGAAATTGAACCGCGCGACGCCGCCTGCCTCAAACGGAATCTCGATCTGCCGGCCCTTGACGGCAATCGTATTGGGATGGGCGATCTGCCCGGCGGTCATCTCACGCCAGACTTTCGCCATCGCGATGCGTGTCTCATCGTTCAGCGGTGTCAGGTAGACCGGCAATTGCTGCAGCTTCTCCAGGCGGTAGTCGGTCCGCGCATCCAGGCTGAAGACATCGACATGCGCTTTGAGAATGTCGATAAAGGGCAGGAAAAGCTGCCGGTTGAGGCCGTTGTGATAGAGGTCGTCCGGCTCCACATTCGAGGTGGCGACCAGGACGCAGCCGCGCTTGAAAAGCTGCTCGAACAGCCGCGACAGGATCATCGCATCCGCAATGTCGGTCACCGAAAACTCGTCGAAGCACAGGACCCAAGCCTCGCTGATCAGCTGGCTTGCAACCGGTTCGATCGGATCTTCCCGTTTGGTTTCGCCGCGCTTGAGTGCCTGACGATGCGCATAGATGCGCTCGTGGACGTCGGCCATGAAATCGTGGAAATGCACCCGGCGCTTGCGCTCGGCCGCGATCTGCTCGAAGAAAAGATCCATCAGCATCGTCTTGCCGCGGCCGACCGCGCCGTGGATATACAGACCCCGGATGGACGGAATGGATTTTCGCTTTCGCGCAAAAAGCCAGCCGAGATTGCTGGACTTTGCCGTCAGGCGCCGTTCGCGTATTTCCGTCAGGACCCGGTCGAGCGCCTCGGCCAGCTCCAGCTGCGCTTCATCGCTTTCAATATGACCGCCATCGACCAGCGCGTTATAACGTTCCGCGACTGTAATCCGGTCTGCAATACTCATGGGATACGTCTACCCGTGGCCGGTGTCCGCCGGCATCCCCTAGCGGTTCAGACTGACGGGCTGACCCGCGGCCGTTGTCCCATCGAAACGCTGCTCGCCTGACTTGTACAGCGCGGCGAACTGGTTTCCCGAAGAGTCGCTCAAAATGACCTGCTTGCCGGCAACATCCCAGGCTGAGATGAGGGCGGCCTGATCGGTGCAGCCGCGCGAGGCGGCGCGATAGCCGCCGGTCCATTTGGTCAGCGCCAGGAAGACGTCGCAGCTGTTGCCGCCCGTCGAGATGGTCCACCGCCCGACCATCGAGTCGCGGCTAACATCGGGCGCATTGGCCGCAACGGCCCGCAGTTCCTGCTCGCTTGGCCCCTGTGTTGTCGGTGCGTCCGGAAAATCGCTGCTTCCGGGCGGCGGCAACTGTCCGCTCTGGATATCGCCGATCGGCGCCGGAGACAGCGGCGCGGGCTGTCCCGTCCGCGGCACAAAGCCCGTTCTTTGACATCCGGCCAGAGCGACGACGGCGCAAAGCGCGATCAAGGTCAGTCCATTGCGCATCAGATTATCCCCATATCCGCACCGGAATCACCGGCACCCCTTGTCAATACCTATATCGGGTTGCGGGCATTCAATACACAAAGATGGCAAAATTTGTATTAAATTTGCACAAATCAAATCCGTTGAATTGATCCGTGAGCGCGGGGAACGTCCGATGGAGAACCTTTGGCGCTTAAAACCCGGCAGATGGAATGCCGGCACGCGAGCACGGGACTATTGGGTCCTATAGGATTTGTCTATGCCGCTATGCGCCTCATCGCCCCAAAGGGCTTCAATCCGGGCGTCGCGGCGGCAGCCGAGCCGGTAGTATTGATAGCGTATCGGGTTCTTCAGATAAAAGTCCTGATGGTAGTCCTCGGCCGGATAGAACGTGTCGGCCGACACGATCAGCGTCGCGATGGGTCGGTCCAGCACCTTCATGGCTTCGGCGCTCGACGCCTCGGCCAGCTTTTTCTGCTCGTCGTCGAGTGTGTAGATGGCCGTCGAGTAACTTTCCCCGCGGTCACAGAACTGGCCGTCCGGATCGGTCGGATCGACACTGCGGAAGAATGTATGAAGCAACTGGGAATAGCTGACCTTCGCCGGGTCATAGGTAATCTTGACCGCTTCGCGATGTCCCGTGGTTTCGCTGACGACGTCTTTGTAGGTCGGGTTGTCCAGATGACCGCCGATATAACCCGATATCGTCTCGACCACGCCGGGGACGTGATCGAAATCCGATTCGACACACCAGAAACATCCGCCGGCGAAAATCGCCACTTTGGCGTTTTCCGGCGTTTCGACCTGTGCCTGAACGGGTGTCATCGGCGTATAGCCCGCAACAACGGCCAGACCGGCCGTCGCGGCAAGGGCACCGGCGATCACCAATTTCCGCATACGCGCCTTCTCCGGGTTTCCGTGTGTAAATAGTCCGGCCATAGGTGCAGAAACTGGCCTCTTCCACAAGTCAAACCCGGTCACGAGGTCGTTACAACACATCGGACAAGACGGCTGCGGGCGAAGAGATGTCTGTCCAACCCTCACGAATAGATGCATAGTCGCGTCTCGCGGACAATGAGGGGATCCATGCCGCATGGCTGAACAGAACACACTCAGGAGGGAGATCGGGCCGGTCGGGCTGATCGCACTCGGTGTCAGCGGTATTATCGGATCAGGCTGGCTTTTCGCGCCGATGCTGGCATCGCAGCTCGCGGGCCCGGCGGCGATCATAGCCTGGATCGTCGGCTCGCTCGCCATGCTGGCACTGGCCATGACCTTCGCCGAGATCTCCGCCATGTTCCCGCTGCCGGGCGGGATCGCCAGCATACCGCAGGTCACCCACGGCAATGTGGTGTCCATTGCCATGGGCTGGACCGCCTGGCTCGGTTACCTTCTGACCGCTCCCATAGAGGTCGAGGCGACGCTGCGGTATCTGGCGCGATACGCACCGTGGATCTTCAAGGGGCCATCCTACGAAACCCTGACCTATCCCGGCTCTCTCGCGGCGCTTGGCTTCATGGCCCTGTTTGTCGTTCTCAACGCCCTCGGAGTGCGCCTCTTCACGCTTATCAACACCTCGGTCACCTGGGTGAAGGTGATCGTTCACGTCATCATCACCGGCATGTTCGTCGCGTCATCCTTCGAGCCGGCAAATTTCACCGCATCCGGAGGCTTTGCGCCCTACGGAACCGTCGGCATCCTGTCCGCGGTCACGTCGGGCGGCGTCATCTTGTCGATGATCGGCTTTCGCCACGCAATCGACATGGCGGGCGAGGTGCGCAATCCGGGCCGCAATGTGCCGCTCGCCATGATCGCGGCAATGCTCATCTGCGTGCTGATCTATCTCGGTCTTCAGGTCGCCTTCATCGGCGCCCTTTCACCGGCGGATCTGTCCGGCGGCTGGGCCGGCCTTCACTTCACCCACAAGGGCGGCCCGCTGGCCTCCATCGCCACCGCCCTCGGACTTCTGTGGCTTGTCAGCCTGATGAACACGACCGCCGTCATTTCGCCCTTCGGCTCGGCGCTGGTCGCCGTGGGTGCGAATGCACGGCTGGTGCTGGCCCTCACCCGTACCCGCTTCATGCCGGAGATATTTGCAAATCTCTCCGGGTTCGGTGTGCCGCTCAACGCCCTTCTTCTCAACCTCGCCATCGGCTGGCTGGCGGTGCTCTTTCTCGATTTCACCCGGCTCGTCGCCACGCACAGCTCGCTCGTGGTGCTTTCCTTCATCGTCGGTCCGATCGCCGTGGTCGTCTTGCGGACACTGGCTTCGGACTACAAGCGCCCGTTCCGCTTGCCGGCCGTCAACATATTCGGCTACACCACATTCATTCTGGCCACGCTGATCGTCTACTGGAGCGGCTGGCACACGATCAAGGTGCTGGGGCTGGCGCTGCTGATCGGCGCCGTGCTGTTTACGCTGCGGCTGCAGTCCATGAACCGCGACGAGCTCAACCTGCGCCAGGCTGCCTGGCTGCTGCCCTACTGCATCGGTGTCGGAATTCTGTCGTGGCTCGGCGGTTTCGGCGGACTTGGCCTGATACCCCAGGGCTATGACATCGTCCTGTGCGCCGGCTTCAGCGCCGGCATATTCCGCATCGCCGTACGCTCGGCCCTGTCACAGACCGAGTTCGATGAGCAGACGGACGATATTATCGACCGCATCGGCTATGACAAAAACATCATGCGCGATCTGGAGGTCTAAGAGCCCGCTTCAAAAGTTCATGATCCATAACAATATGTTGCGAGGCGTCGG
>NZ_CFHWAF010000017.1:0-25329 GCF_984452065.1 Hoeflea sp.
CCATTCATCGTAAATAATGTGTGGGGCTGCTCCTCTAATCAATTCCTGTTCCTGCAGAGCGTCTCATTTGAGCCACTACTTTATCCAACGCGAGTTTTGACAAACCGTGTCCGCGGACTGCGCCTTCCCGGAAAATGAAGACCGCTGTTTCGAGGTTCGGGTCCACACCTAAACCGTATCGATAGCGGGCACCCAACACGTACATTTTGTAAAGCGCCGAAGGGTGTCCCGCATCGGTGGCTCGCCTGAACCATTCGAAAGCTTCTCCCAGGTCCTGGTCCACACCGCGACCGTCTCGATAGCGTTCACCCAACTCGTACATTTGAGCCACTACTTTGAAAGTTGGTGTTCTCCCTGACGGCAGCCAAGGAACAGGAAGGAGTGAGTGTTAGTTTCTTACTGAGAAATTTCTATTCAGGGTTGTCCTGATTGTCCATCAATAATTTCGGCGTCCACAGCAATGGCGACGGCTAATCTTACGCGTTGGTTCCGTGCAGGTGTCATAGCGGCCTATGCCGCGGATGTCAGGAGTTGTTTCCGGTCCGCACGTTCCTGCTGGGGCGAGCGACCGTAAAGCTCACGGTAGCATTTTGAGAAATGCGAGGCGGAGACGAAGCCGCAAGCGACCGCCACCTCGACAACGGGCATCGACGACTGGATCAACAGATGCCTTGCGCGGTCGAGCCTGATTTCCAGGTAGTAGCGGGCAGGGGACCTGCCCATTTCCTGCCTGAACAGGCGTTCGATCTGGCGTCTCGACAGGCCCGCGTAATCGGCGATCTCGAGGAGCGACAGGGGTTCGGACAGGTTGCTTTCCATCAGTTCGATGATGGACAGCACCTTTGAATTCTGAACGCCGAGCCGGGCGCGCAACGGCAGGCGTTGGCGGTCATGCGGATTGCGCACCCTGTCGGTGAGCGCCTGTTCGCATACCCGGTTGACGAGGTTATCGTCATGATCCTCGCCGATAAGGTTCAGCATCATGTCGAGCGAAGCGGTGCCGCCGGCGCAGGTATAGATATTGTCGTCCGTCTCATAGAGATCGGCATAGACATCGGCCAGCGGGAATTTTTCCGAAAAGCCCGGAAGGTCTTCCCAGTGGATGGCGCAGCGTCTGCCCGAGAGCAGGCCGGCGGCCGCCAGCACATAGGCTCCTGTGCACAGGCCGCCGACGGAAATGTTGCGGTTGTGCACTTCACGCAGCCAGGCATGGACGGATTTCTGAGCGTGTGTTTCGACATTGACGCCCGAGCAGACAAACACCATGGAGGGGCGTTTCTCGCCGGCCAGATGGCGCCGCTCCTCGTCGAGCGACGTCGTGACCGATACCTCGATGCCGTTGGAGGCTCTTACCGGCCGGGCATCAAAGGAGGACACGCGCCATCTGTAGGCCTCGTAGCCCAATATCCTGTTGGCAAGGCGCAATGGTTCAATGGCTGTCGCAAATGCGATCAGCGAAAAATCCGGAACCAGGTAAAACACAAAGGATCGCTTCACCGGCGGTGCGTTTTCGTCCATCGCCATCAATCCCTGATCAATGCGCTCTTGAGACAGCGACCTTGGCATAGTCGAAGATTTCTGTGAAGCGGAAAATTCCGGTTTTCAGACCGTTTTCATCGCCTTGCCGAATGGCGAAAAGGCGATAAAAAACACCGGCGTGCGGGAAGGCACGCCGGTTCGTTTCAAAGTCCCATCCGGCGGCAGGTCTCGCGCGGATCGTAACGCGCCGGCCAGCCGATATCATGGCGTATCACATCGTTCAGCCTGGCGATTTCGCGCTCCGTATAACGGTGCATGCTGCGGCATTTGTGGCGCTTCCACATGGTCGATATGCGGTCCTGCAATCGCTGCAGGATACCCGTGCGGTGCTCTGCGGCGGCATCCAGCCCGCCCGGGACAATCCTCAGTCCGGAAGACAGACGGTCTTCAACCGTATGATGTTTCAACATGTTCAGGCTCCTTCCAGAATTGCCGGCCAAGAGACGAAACGGCCGGTCGGCTCAAAGAAGGTCGCGACCCTTGATATTGACTATGGGGGTTTTATTTGGTTCAATCAAACAAATAGTAATCATCCTTTCATTCAGAAAAATTGAACGATAGCCATGAACGCACCCCTGAACCATCCCGCGCCGCTGCTGGAACTGGATATCCTCAGAACCTTCGTCGCCATTGCCGATACGGGCAGTTTCACCGCGGCCGCGTCCATCGTCTTTCGCACGCCGTCGGCGGTCTCCATGCAGATCAAGAAGCTTGAGGAGATTTTGGGGCGGCCTGTCTTTGCCCGCGATGCCAGATCGGTCTCTTTGACCAACGATGGCGTGGTCCTGCTTGGCTACGCGCGCCGCCTGCTTTCGCTCAACCGTGAGGCCGTTTCGCAATTCGTCTGCCCGGATATCTCCGGCGTCGTGCGTCTCGGCTCGCCCGACGATGTGGGCGAGCGCGTGCTGCCGAACGTGTTGACGCGGTTCGCCAAGACGCATCCGTCCATCGCGGTCAATGTCGTCATCGACATGAGTTCCAATCTCATCAAACGCATGGAGGAACGGCGGCTCGACATTACCCTTTTGACCTGCTCGACCGGCAGTGTGCCGCAGGGCGGCGAAGTTCTGCTGACGGAACAACTCGTTTGGGCCGGAGCAAAGGGCGGCTGTGCGCATCTGTGTTCGCCTTTGCCGGTGTCCCTTTGGGAAGAAGGCTGTGCGTGGCGCGCCGGGGCCGTCGACGGGCTCAATGAACGCGGCATTCCGTACCGGGTTGCCTATATGAGCGCTCACACGGCGGGTCAGCGGGCGGCGATCATGTCGGATCTTGCCATCGCGCCGCTGCCGACATCCTTTGTCGGCGATGACCTGGTTGTGCTGGGAGAGGAGGACGGGCTTCCGCCCATTGGCTCCTATTCGCTCGGCATGATCGTCAAAGGCGATGCGGAGCCCCCGGTTGCCGCGGCTGCGGACCATATCCGCGCGGCATTCGCGACGTTGAATGAAACCGGTGATTTCAGTTTGTAGCGGATGGCCCGACAGCGCCGCATGCGTGCGTCGTCAGCCGCCTTTCCTGGCCGGTTCTTCCCGAAGGCGGTTTCTTTCGAGCCGGAGCTCTTTGATTTTCTCGCTGTTGTGGGCAGGGTCCACGCCTGCATCGATGCGGCTGTGACGCCGGTCGATTTCGTCCCGGATTACCTGAAGCCTGGCCTCCAGCGAATTGGTTTCCTGTTCGTTTGTCATTGTCTTTCCTTTCACCGGACCGATCATTGCAGAGGTTTGCTAAACTTCTGCGATCCTCAGCCACGAAGGAATGCCAGACAGAGACGGTCAGCGCGGTATCATCTCCACGCGCCGGTTCTTTGCGCGCCCGTCCTCGCTGTCATTGGGCGCGACCGGCGCCAAAAATCCGGCGCCGGCGGCGACCATGCGGAAGGCCGGGCTGTCGCGTTCCACCACGGTGACCTGTGTGCGGATATTCTTGTTTGTGTCCGCTCTGATCACGACGGATGCATAGATCTCGCTGTTTTCTCCGCCTCGCCGGGCGCCCAGATAGCGGAAATTGAACGGGTCCACCACCATCTCGGGCAGCGGAAACGTGTCGAGCGCGTAAGCAAAATTGCCGCCGCCGCATTCCTTGGTCTTGCACTCGAAGACGATATCGAAACCTTTCTGCGTCAGCGTTCTATTTTCTTTCTGCGCCTCAGCCGCGCCTGCGCCGCCTGCGGCCCGTGGTGCCGGGGCCTGCCGCTTGTGTCTCCGCTTTTGGCGGCAAGGTGACCGCCTCCGCCAGCCGGGGGAAGGGATCGATTTTGTTGGGCAAGGCCATGGCATTGACGAAATGCTCCTGGAACTTCGGTTCCAGAGCCGTTTCGATCTTCTCGATGGCGGTGACGGTTTCCTCGATTTCGCGGCGGTAGTCGCGGTTCAGGAGCGCCATGCGGGCTCCGGTGCCGGCGGCGTTGCCGACCGCCTTGACCTTTTCCAGATCGCAATCGGGGACGAGACCGAGGACCATGGCATATTTCGGGTCGATGAAGGAGCCGAATGCGCCGGCAAGGCCGATACGGTCGACATGTTCGACCGACTGCTTGTCCATGAGGAGCTTGATGCCGGCGTAAAGCGCGGCCTTGGCGAGCTGGATCGCCCGGACATCGTTCTGTGTGATGGTGAGCGGCGTCTCGCCCTCCCACAGGACATAGGAGAATGTCCGGCCGTCCTCGATAATGCGGGCCGACCGGGCAGCCAGCGAGCCGTCGATCACGCCGTCCTCGGAAATGATGCCGGCAAGGTACATTTCGGCGATGACCTCGATGATGCCGGAGCCGCAGACACCGGTCACCCCGGTCCGCTCGGCCTGCGTGGCAAAGCCCGCTTCGTCCGACCATTGCTCCACCCCAATGACCCGGATGCGCGGCTCCAGGGTCTGGGGATCAATGCGCACACGCTCGATCGCACCGGCAGCGGCGCGCTGGCCGCAGGAAATCTCGGCGCCCTCGAAGGCGGGGCCGGTGGGTGAGGACGCGGCGACAACCCGGGTGCGGTTGCCCAGAACAATCTCGGCATTGGTGCCGACATCGACCAGCAGCATCATCTCGTCCTGCCGGTGAGGCCCTTCGCTCAGCGTCGCCGCCGCCGCATCCGCGCCCACATGTCCGGCAATGCAGGGCAGCATGTAAACGCGGGTTCCGTGGTTGAGCGCCAGGTTGAGGTCGAAGGCCCAGCTATGGACCGCGCCGGATACGGCGAGGGCGAACGGCGCTCCGCCGAGTTCCGTCGGATCGATGCCGAGGAACAGATGGTGCATGATGGGATTGCCGACGAAGACCGCGTCGAGAATGTCGGCCGGGTCGATGCCGGCCTCGGCGCACAACTCCTCGATCAGGCCGTTCAGCACATGATGCACGGCGTTGGTCATCGCCTCGCAGCCGTCCGGGTTCATCATCACGTAGGACACCCGGCTCATCAGGTCTTCGCCGAACCGTATCTGCGGGTTGGATGCGCCGGTCGAGGCGATCGTCAGGCCGGACAGAAGCGACGACAGGTGCATGGCGATTGTCGTCGATCCGATATCGCAGGCGATCCCGTAGGCCTCGTTCTTCAGGCCCGGATAAAGCGCGATGAGCGACGGGCGGGCCGTGTCCATGTCGCGGTGGATGGCCGCGGTGACCGCCCACTTACCCTGGCGCAGGATCTTCTGAACCCGCGGCAGCAGGTACTGATCGACAATGATATCGGAAAATCCCCAGTCCCGCTCGAGCGCCACCTTCAAACGGTCGAGATCGCCGAGCGGCTTGTGCATGTCGGGCTCGTCCACCTCCACATAACACATCTGAATGGCGGGGTTGCGTTCGATCAGCCTCGTATCGGCGGCTTTGCGCACGATCTGCGCGTTGACCTGAACATCCTGCGGGACGTCGACGACGAGGTCGCCCTCGACCGTGGCTGAACAGGACAAACGCCTGCCTTCCTTCAACTCGCGCTTCTCGGCGTAGCGTTTTTCCTTGGCGCCGAACGCGGAAATGTGGCTTTCGGCGGATGTTATGCCGTGCTTGGCAAAATGGCCTTCCTGAACCTCGATCTGACAGCGCCCGCATATGCCGCGTCCGCCGCAAACGCTCTCGACATAGACGCCAAGCTGGCGGGCCGCCTCCAGAACCTGGGTGCCTTTCCTGAAACGGCCGCGGCGACCTGAAGGCATGAAAAGGACCAGCGGGTCCTTGTCGCTTTGTGCCTTTCGGTCCATGTCCGGTCGTCCTTCCCGAATTCCGCCTGGCAACGCCTTTAACGTTAAGGCCGGATTTGCCGGCCCGTGCAGTGGGCGGGGGTCAGGCGCGTGCCCGCCGTCCCCCGCGGCGGCGGCCGCCGGTCGCAGCCGCGGCAACGGCCCCGTCGGGCGCCGCACCGTTGGCCGGCGCATGGTCGCGGTAGGTCATGATCCAGTTTTGGCAGTTGGGGTCGGTGGCGTTCAGAACATTTGCGCCGTGAACCATTTCCATTTCCTGCGGTCTGCAGGGATTCATGATGGCCGAGGTCATGCCGGAGGCGATAACCATGGGGATAAAGGCTGCGTTGATGGCGTGACGATGCGGCAGCCCGAAAGAGATGTTCGAAAGGCCACATGTCGTATTGACGCCGAGTTCGTCACGCAGCCTGCGCACGAGTTTGAAGACCTGCTGGCCGGCGGTGCCCATCGCGCCGATGGGCATGACCAGCGGATCGACGACGATGTCCTCGGCCTTGATGCCGTAATCGGCGGCGTGTTCCACGATCGTCTTGGCAACGGCAAAACGCACATCCGGATCTTCCGAAATGCCCGTTTCATCATTGGAGATCGCGACGACCGGCACATCGTATTTCTTCACCAGCGGCAGGATTGCTTCCAGCTTTTCGATCTCGCCCGTCACGGAATTGACAAGCGGGCGTCCCTTGGCGACCTCGAGGCCGGCCTCGATCGCCCCGGTGACGGAGGAATCGATGGACAGCGGAACATCGACCAGTTCCTGAACGATCCCCAGTGTCTTGACCAGCAGCGCCGGCTCCGTCGCATTGGGGTCGACGGCGGTGACGCCGGCGTTGACATCGAGCATGGTCGCGCCGGCGGCAACCTGCGCCAGCGCGTCCGATTTGACGGTCTCGAAATTGCCGTCCTGCATTTCCGCGGCCAGCTTCTTGCGGCCGGTCGGGTTGATTCGCTCGCCGATGACGCAGAAGGGCTGATCGAAACCGATAACGATTTCCTTTGTCGCGGAGGCAACGATAGTGCGGGCCATGGGTCAGTCCTCAATACTGCGCTGTTGATGTAGAAGGATATAAAGATGTCTTTATATCCCATGTTCCGCGATCTTCAAGCCATTCCGATGTTTTTTTCAATCCGCCAAAGGCAAAGACGTGAATCTGCCGGACAGGCGTCGGCGCTCCGCTCAGGACGTGTTCCTCTATGGGGCCGACGACATTTTCCGGCGAGTGCGAGGTTGCAAGCGTTGTCAGCGACAGCGCGTTCTTCTTCAAAAACGAAATCGAGTTTCCGACGCCGCACATGGCGGCGAATTTCAGCAATGTCGTGATTTTTGCCGGACCCGCGACACCCAGATGTACCGGCAGGTCGATGCCGTGCTCCTTCAGGCCATCGGCCCAGGAGATGAACTTCTGCGCGTCAAAGCCGAACTGCGTGACAATGCGAAGCTTTGCGTCGCTGCGCTCGGCAAAGGATTTTTTCAGCCGCAGGGCGGCCATGGCGACCTCGTCGGAAAAGTCGGGGCTGCCTTCCGGGTGGCCGGCGACGCCGATTGAGGAAATGCCGTATTTGTCGAAATAGCCGGTTTCAAGGACCTCCATCGTCGAGGAAAAATCCCCGGCCTGGCGTTCCAGACCGCCACCGATCACCAATATGTTGTCGACGCCGGCCTCTTCGCTCATGCGACGGACCCGCTCTTCAAGGGCAGGGCGGGTCGTCAGCCTGCGGGAGGCAAAGTGCGGGACCGGCTCAAAACCGAGTTCCCGCAGCCGGCGAGCGGCCGCAACCAGCGTGTCCGTGCTGTCGGTGCCGACATCCGTCACATAGACATGCGTTCCCTTCGGGAACAGGCCCGGCAGGTCGGCTGATTCGACCGCCTGACGCGGTGCAACCTCAATGGATGCCGCTATCTTATCCGGTCGCGCCGGTTTCATTTCCACCACTGTCGTCATTGCTTCCGGCTCTCCCGCCCGAATTCACAAGGTCCACAAGGCGTTCCTTGGTGTAGCTTTCTTCCAGATGCGCGGCGGCTTTGTCAGCCTCCGCCTCCAGATCGTCGGAAACAGGCTGTGGATCACCGCGCCGCCATTGCGCCAGATAATCGTCCGTCTCGTGGGCTCCTGAACGCATCGCGCACATGTCGATGGCTTCGGTAAAGCGCAGCGACAATTCGCGTTTGGCGCTTTTGCGGCCCTTGCGGACGATAATCTGGGCGGGAATATCTCGCCAGAAAACGGTGATCAGATCAGCCATTCAAGGTCTCCTTAGGCAGTAAAATGGTGTTAATCGGTTTTTCTGGCTATCTGCGCGACGACGCGCACCAAGCTTAAAAACGACGTTATCGCTGCGAATCTATATAAGGCGTGGCCGCAATCGGCAAAAGCTGGGCGGATTGTGCTTAATTATGCGTAGATATCGGCAGGGATGGGGTCATACGACTGAGGTGAAGATCGCGGTCGTCAGGAAGAGGACAAAGGCAAAAATCAGCACGGCCACGATGCCGATGACGGAGCCGATCGCCAGGCAATTTCCATCCTGTTCCGTATGCGCCAGCCCGATTGTTGCTATGGCGAAGGCCGGCAGCCAGTTGCCGAACGGAATCGGAACGACCACGACAAGAGCAAGGAAGAGGATGTAAAGGCCGAAAAGCCGCTCCGACAGCGCATTTCCCAGGGGCCAGTTGCGCGGCCGCACCCAGGCCTCCATCCATTTCAGCCACGGTTCCGAGCGTTTGACAATTTTCTGTAATGCCTTCTTTTCAAGAGAATAATTGGCAAGGCGCTCGGGCAGCCATATCTTGTTGCGCCCGGCCACGATCTGCCAGGCGACGACGATCAGCGGCAGGCCGAGGATGAGGGTTGCCCCGGGTGGCAGGGGGATCAGGTTGGGGATCGAAAACACCAGGAGGAAGGCGCCGAACGAGCGCTCGTCAAGCGCTTCGGCGAGCTCGCGCAGGGTGATGCGCGGCCCGGCATCTTCGGCGAGCCGCTTGAGCAGAGCGGAAAGGCTCTCGGGATGTTTGTCATCGTCAACGGCGATGTCGGGAACCGGACCTTTTACCGATGTCTCGCTCAACTCGAACCCTCTTTGCTCCCGCTCGCCCACAGCGTCACGGCGAGGGCATACAAGGCAAGACATGTGGGGGTTTTGTCAGGCTTTGGCAAGAGTCAAATATGCGCGGCCAGTGCCTTTCAACCCTGGCTGGCGGAGATCAGAGCCGGGCGCAGGTCGCCATAGCCGGTGAAGCGGTATTCGTATTCCAGGCCAAGATATTCAGCCGCCCGTTCGGCCTTTTCCTGCAGGTCCGGGTCTTCCTTTTGCGACAGGTAGACAAGCTTGCGGTAATTGCCGAAATACATGTCCCGCAATTCGGGATGACGATCGAGCGCAAGCGGTTCGACAATGAAAGCCTCGAACTGGCGGGCCAGAAAGTCGGTCAGGAAGAAGGAATCAATATCGTCATCCCATTTTTCGAATGTGTCATTGCCGGCAAAGAAGGAATAGCAATGCGGGCCGGCAATGCGGCCGACGCCTTCCTCTTCGCACACCTTGTCCAGCATGCCGCCGGTTCCGCAATCGGCGTAAGCCACATAGATTTTGCTGAAACCTTCCTCACGCGCCTGGTCGATTGCGGCTTTCACGCCCGGCGCGATGCGTTCGGGATAAAGGTGCCACTGAGCCGGCAGGCAGGTCAGGTCGATATGGGCAAGCCCGTTGGCCTCGCAGACCGCCAGAATCTCGCGCGCAATCGCCCCGCACCCGATGACGCGTACGGGGAGAGGCTCTTGCGCTGATGTTGCCGTCTTTGACATCGCTCTTACCCTAAAACTGAAAAGGCGGCCTTGCCAGCCGCCTTTTAACACGCAAGGACTGACACAAACGTTAGCCGGCATCCGCCATGGAATTGTGTTTGCGCTTCATGAATTCCTTTGCGGTTTCGACCGCAACGGCGGCATCCCGGCAATAGGCGTCCGCGCCCACGGCCATGCCGAATTCCTCATTGAGCGGCGCACCGCCGACGAGCACGATATGCTCGTCGCGGATACCCTTTTCCTTCATCGTGTCGATGACGACTTTCATATAGGGCATGGTGGTCGTCAAAAGCGCCGACATGCCGACGATGTCCGGCTTATGCTCATCGATCGCCTCAAGATAGTTCTCGACGGCATTGTTGATGCCGATATCGACGACATCGAAGCCGGCGCCTTCCATCATCATGCCGACGAGGTTCTTGCCGATATCGTGAATATCGCCCTTGACCGTGCCGATGACCATCTTGCCGAGCTTCGGCGCGCCTGTCTCCGCCAGCAGCGGGCGCAGGATCGCCATGCCTGCCTTCATCGCATTGGCCGAGAGCAGAACTTCCGGCACGAAGAGGATGCCGTCGCGAAAGTCCTCGCCGACGATCCGCATGCCTTCGACAAGAGCCTGGGTGAGCACGTCATAGGGCGCCCAACCGCGATCCAGCAGAATGGTGGTTCCCTCTTCGATCTCCTCCTTGAGGCCGTCATAGAGGTCGTCATGCATCTGCTGCACGAGTTCGTCGTCGGAAAGTTCGGACAAAATAATTTCGTCGTCGGACATCGGCGTTCCCTCGATGCAAGCGGTTGATTCGCTTTTTTTGAACCACGTAAGTGCTTATCCTGACAAGTGTTATGATGAAAAAACAGAGGTCGCGGCTTCTTAAAAACGACGCCGTGCAATCTGAAAAGCGACCAGCCGATCGCGGGTTTCGGTCCAATCGGCGCAAAACCCTGTCGCCAGAGCGTCACGGCTTGGCGCACAGAGAAAGGCAGCAGAAGGGTTGTGGGCTAGCATGAACGGCAATGGTTCAAGGAAGCAGGTCAGCCGCACGGCGCGCGGCGGTCACTCCGTCATGATAGAATCGCGTCACAGGCACGAAAGGTAGCCGGAATGGAAGCTGAAAAACCCGAAGCGGGGCGCAGGTCAGGCAGGCGCGGCAGCGGCGGCGCGGCGGCAAGGCGCGCAGCGCGCAGCACGGGCGGTCCCGGCGAGAAGCAGTTTTATATTCAGCGCAGGATCAACGAATACGAAGTGCTGGATGAAGAGGCGCTCGCCATTATCGAGGCCAATGCCGAGACGGTGCTTGAGGAGATCGGCATCGAATTCCGCGACGATGCGGAGGCCATTTCCCTGTGGCGCGAGGCCGGCGCCGATGTGAAAGGCGAGCGGGTGCATTTTCCGAAGGGTCTTTGCCGGTCGCTTCTCAAAACAGCGCCGTCCGTCTTCACGCAGCATGCCCGTAATGCCGAGCGGTCGGTGCAGATCGGCGGCAAGGCGACCGTGTTCGCGCCGGTCTACGGGCCGCCATTCGTGCGCGATCTGGAG
This sequence comes from Hoeflea sp., assembly GCF_984452065.1. Classification (NCBI taxonomy): domain Bacteria; kingdom Pseudomonadati; phylum Pseudomonadota; class Alphaproteobacteria; order Hyphomicrobiales; family Rhizobiaceae; genus Hoeflea; species Hoeflea sp. The sequence goes on from NZ_CFHWAF010000017.1 coordinate 11,068, forward strand.
GGAGAGCGGCGTTACGCCACGATCGAAGACTTCGAAAATTTCGTGAAGCTGGCCTATATGGCGCCGTCCATGCACCATTCGGGCGGCACCGTTTGCGAGCCGGTGGACATCCCGGTCAACAAGCGCCACCTCGACATGGTCTATGCGCATATGCGCCTGTCCGACAAACCCTTCATGGGGTCGGTGACGGCGCCGGAGCGGGCGCAGGACACGGTGGATATGTGCAAGATTCTGTTCGGGGCGGACTTTGTCGATCAGAATTGTGTCGTCATCAATCTGATCAACGCCAATTCGCCCATGGTGTTCGACGACACGATGCTGGGTGCGGCAAAAGTCTACGCACGCAACAATCAGGCCTGTATCGTCTCGCCGTTTATCCTGTCGGGCGCGATGAGCCCGGTCACCGTCGTCGGCACACTGACACAGGTGCTTGCGGAAGTGTTGGCGGGCGCTTCGTTTACACAGCTTGTGCGGCCCGGCGCTCCGGTGCTTTTCGGCACGTTTGCCGCGTCCATTTCCATGCAATCGGGGGCGCCGACATTCGGAACGCCCGAGCCGTCGCTGGTATCGTACGGCGCGGCGCAGCTTGCGCGCCGGCTCGGTCTGCCGTTCCGTACCGGCGGCTCGCTTTGTGCCTCGAAGCTTCCCGATGCCCAGGCTGCGCATGAGAGTGCCAATACGCTCAACATGACACTGCTTGCAGGCACGAATTTCGCGCTGCATTCGGCCGGCTGGCTGGAGGGCGGACTGGTGTCGTCCTATGAGAAATTCATGATCGATGCGGATCAGCTCGGCGTGATGCAGAAACTCGCCGCCGGTGTCGATATCTCCGAGGACGGGCAGGCAATGAATGCGATCCGCGAGGTCGGGCCGGGCAGTCATTATCTTGGCTGTGCGCATACCCAGTCGCATTTTCAGACGGCCTTTTACCGCTCGCCGCTTGCCGACAACAATTCCTTTGAGCAATGGCAGTCGGAAGGCGAAAAACGCATGGAGACGCGGGCAAACGAGCTTTGCCGGCAATGGCTTAACTCCTACGAGGCTCCGGCTCTTGACGAGGGCGTCAATGACGGCCTGCGCGATTTTGTCCGCCAGCGCAAGGAAGCCATGCCCGACGCGTTTACGTGAAAGGGGCCCGGCGACGCACGCACGAAGGTGGCGCGCCTCATCCACCGCGACGTCTGGCGCTCGGCGTTCCGCGGAGACGATGCATGAGCAGGCCGGTCCGTGAAGGTACGGATAAGGGGCTATACGGGCGTCTTGACAAAACCTTGCGGGGCCGGGGGCTGATGGCGCGGGGCGGCCTCCAGTTCGCGGCTGTGGCCGATCACTCCCTGCATGTGCCGGGCTTTAAAAGTCTTGTTCTTGCCGGTCATGCCGGATCTTCGTTTTGGCCGCAGTTCAGCCGCTTCCGCAGAAACTGCCGGAGCGCCGATCCCCTGGATGCGTGGTCGCGCGAAATAGGCGAAGAAATTGAATCAGAATTCGGCTGTAAGGCCTTTTATCCATTTGAAAAACCATGGTGGCCGTTTCAATCCTGGATCCGGATCGCCGAAGGGCTGAAACCTTCGCCCCTGGCTATTCTCATCCATCCGGAATACGGGCTGTGGCATGGATACCGGGCAGCGTTCGGCTTCGAGGGTACAATTGCGTTGCCCGCGCCGGTTGCGCGCGGTCATCCCTGCGACGATTGCCTTGACAAACCCTGTCTTTCAGCCTGTCCGGCGAATGCCGTGAGCGAGAGCGGTTTCGACCTGGCCGCATGCAGATCACACCTTTCAGCGGATGAGGGCATGCGGGGATGCATGCAATCGGGGTGCCTTGCTCGCAATGCCTGCCCTGTCGGCGATGCCTATCGTTATGACACCGCCCACGCGCGGTTTCACATGGAAGCGCTTTAAACAGTCAGGCGCGCCGGCGTCCGCGGCGCTCGCGCCTTGGGGCAGCGCTGTCATTTGCGGCTTTGTTGCGCATGGGTCCGATGCGCTCGACAATTTCCTCCACCGTCGGCCGGCCGGCCTTCCGGTGCGTGTCGATGGCGACGCGCATGGCCCGCAAATGGTCGCAGGAGGTGCCGCAGCAGCCGCCGATAATGGTGGCGCCGGCGTCGATTGCCAAGCGTGTATATTCTGCCATCACCGACGGTGTTCCCGAATAGTGGATTTCCGAGCCTTTGAATTCGGGGATGCCGCAATTGCCTTTGACGAGGAGTGTGCGATCCGGCGCGGCTTCGCTCATTTCGAGGAGCGAGGCGAGAATATCGGATGCCCCGACGCCGCAATTGGCTCCCACGGCGATGGGTGCATCCATGGTCTCATCGGCGACACCGTGTATGTCCTTGGGATGAAGGCCCATCATCGTCTTGCCCGCCGTATCGAAAGATCCGCTATAGGTATGGGGCATGCCGCACTTGGTCGCGGCCTCTGCAGCGGCTCGGATTTCTTCCGGCGCCGACATGGTTTCGATCCAGGCGATTTCCGCCCCGCCGGCTTTCAACCCGTTGATCTGCTCGACAAAGGCGTCCACCGCGTCCTCATAGCTCAGTGCGCCGAGCGGTTGCAGCAATTCGCCGGTGGGTCCGACGGACCCGGCGACAATAACCCGTCGGCCGGCCTTGTCGGCCACTTCACGGGCAATTTCGGCCGCGCGACGGTTGAGCTCAAAGACCCGGTCCTGAGCATGGTGGAGTTTCAGGCGATGCCTGGTTCCGCCAAAGCTGTTGGTCAGTATGATATCCGAGCCGGCATCGACAAAATCCTGATGCAGCTTAGTGATTTTCTCCGGCGCGTCTTCGTTCCAAAGCTCCGGCGCCTCGCCGGATTCCAGCCCCATGGCAAACAGGTTGGTGCCTGTTGCGCCATCGGCGAGCAGAACGCCCTTTTCGGCGATGAGTTCGGCAAGCGGATTGGTCGATCCGGTGGGCATGGCGAATATCCTAAAATGCGTGATTAAGGTAACGATATAAAGATATCTTTATATTAACGCAATCAAGAAATTCCAAACGCGAAGAAAAAGGGCGGCCCGCAGGCCGCCCCGATGTCTCGCTTTGCCCCGGCCTATTCGGCGGCGATCGCGTCCTCATGGCTGACCGGCGTCACCATGGCTGCAATGACCTCGTGGATATCGAGTGCGCCGACCGGCGCGCCGCCATCGGTGACATGCGCATGCGCGACATTTGCGTCGGTCATGGTTTTTGCGGCTTCCTCGAGCGTCGTGCCGAGCGGGATGCCCATGCCTTGCGCAGCACCTTCGAGAGGCGTCATGATCGTCTCGACGAGAATGACGCGGCCGCGGTTCACTTCCTTGACGAAGTTGGAGATATAGTCGTCAGCCGGGTTGAGGACGATGTCCTGACCGGTTCCCTGCTGCACGACCTCTCCGTCGCGGAGGATGGCGATCTTGTCGCCGAGGCGCAGCGCCTCGTCGAGATCGTGGGTGATGAAGACAATGGTCTTGCGGATCTCCTTTTGAAGATCGAGCAGGACCGTCTGCATGTCCATGCGGATCAGCGGATCGAGCGCCGAGAAAGCCTCGTCCATGAGCAGGATCGGCGCATCGTTGGTCAGCGCCCTTGCGAGACCGACGCGCTGCTGCATGCCGCCGGAGAGCTGATTGGGATAGCTGCTCTCGAAACCCGACAGGCCGACCCGGTCGATCCAGCGCTGCGCCCGCTCGATCTGTTCCGAGCGCGCCACGCCCTGAACCTCAAGGCCGTAGACGGAATTGTCCATGACCGTGCGGTGCGGCAGCAGGGCGAATTTCTGAAACACCATTGCCGTTTCGTGGCGGCGGAATTCGCGCAGCTGGTTGGGGCTCATCTTGCAGACATCCTCATCGCCGACGAGCACCTCGCCGGCGGTGGGATCGATCAGACGGTTGATGTGCCTGATCAGGGTCGACTTGCCGGAACCGGACAGGCCCATCACGACCTGGATGCCGCCGGCCGGCATGTCGATATTGATGTCCTTCAGGCCGAGCACGTGGCCGTGCTTTTCGTTGAGCTCGGCTTTGCTCATGCCCTCCTTGACAAGATCGACAAACTTCTCCGGCGTCTTGCCGAAAATCTTGTACAGGCTGCGGACGGAGATGCCCGGGCTTGCCTTCGGATCAGCCATGGACGACCTCCTGGTGTTTCTGCAGACGCTTGCCGAATGCCTGGCTGGTCCTGTCGAAAATGATGGCGATGCCGACAATGGCAAGACCGTTGAAGACGCCAAGCGTGAAATACTGGTTGGCGATGGCCTTGAGCACCGGCTGGCCAAGTCCCTGAACGCCGATCATGGAGGCGACGACGACCATGGCGAGCGCCATCATGATGGTCTGGTTGATGCCGGCCATGATGGTGGGCAGCGCCAGCGGCATCTGAACGTTCTTCAGCCGCTGCCAGTTGGAAGAGCCGAACGCGTCAGCCGCTTCAAGCACATCCTTGTCGACAAGCCGGATCCCCAGATTGGTGAGGCGAATGATCGGCGGAATGGCATAGATGACCACGGCGATCAGGCCCGGAACCTTGCCGATGCCCAGAAGCATGACCACGGGAATGAGATAGACGAAACTCGGCATGGTCTGCATGACATCAAGGATCGGATTGATCACCGCCTGGACCCGGTCCGAGCGGGACATGATGATGCCGATGGGAATTCCGATGATAATGGCAAGGACCGTGCACACGAAGATCATCGAGATGGTCTTCATCGTGTCTTCCCACATATCGAAGTAACCGATCAGCAGCAGGGTTATGACGGCGCCGACGACAATCCTTATGTTGCGGCTGGCGAGCCAGGCGATCAGAGCGATGGCCATGATGATGAGTGGCCACGGCGTTTCGGTCATCAGGTCTTCCGACCAGATGAGAAACTGCTTGAGCGGCTCGAAGAACAGCTCGATATATTCGCCATATTCGCGCGTGAAGTTTCTGAAGCCGTCGTCAATCGCCTTTTTCAGCGCGCGCAGACTTGCCCCGTTCATACTCGGAAATTCGATGAGCCATTCCATTGTGTGGTCCCTTCCAGCCCCGCAGATGGACGCTTTTTCTTGTTCTTGTCAGCACATAGCAAGAAGCCCGGCGGTTTGCGCCGGGCTTCCGTTTTTCTTAAGAGTTGGCGAGGTAGCTCTTGACCTTTTCGGCCGCCTCAGGCGTCACCCAATTGGTCCAGATTTCCTCCTGGTTCTCGAGGAAATAGCGCGCGCCTTCCTCACCGGTCGCCTGGTTGTCGACCATCCATGCCAGAAGGCTGTTGACCGTCTTGTTGCCCCAGGAACGGTTGGACAGGTACTCATAGGCCGCGCCGCCGCGCTTATGGAACTCGTCGGTGACCACCGTGTAGACTTCCGACTTCGCCCATGCATTCGGCTTCGGATTCTCACAATCGAGCTGGGACGTGCAGGCGTCCCATTCTTCCTTGCTGTGGGGAACGCCGAATCCAAGGCGGACCATCTCGTATTTTCCGAGGATGGCGGTCGGTGCCCAGTAGTAGCCGAGCCAGCCCTGATTGCGTGAGAACGCCTTGGCGATCGAGCCGTCCAGCCCGGCGGCCGAGCCGGTGTCCACCAACTGGAAGCCTTTGCCTTCAGCGCCATAGGCCTTGAAGAGGTTGCCGGTGGTAATCTGGCAGTTCCAGCCCGAAGGGCAGTTGTAGACGCCGCCCTTGTCAGGGTCTTCCGGATCCGGGAAGAGGTCCGGCCGGGCGAGCGCGTCGTCGATCGTCTTGATTTCAGGATAGGCTTCGACGATGTAGTTCGGAACCCACCAGCCTTCAACGCCGCCATCGGCAAGCGATTCGGCTGCGATATGCAGGCGGCCTTCCTTGACGGCCGCGTCGACGGCGTCACGGAATGCGTTGACCCAGAGTTCGGGCGCCACGTCGGGCTGACCCTTCTCATTCATCGAGGTGAAGGTGGGCATCGTGTCGCCCGGCACCATTTCAGCGTCGCAGCCGTAACCTTCGGAAAGGATGATCTGGTCAATATTGGCCAGCACTTCCGCCGATTGCCAGTTCATCTGGGCGATCGTCACCGTCCCGCATTCATCGGCCGATGCGGTGTTGGCGAAAAACATCATTCCTGTGGCTAAGAGCGATGAAGCAATAAGCTTCTTCATGGTAAAAGGTCTCCCGTTTCGCAGTGTCTTGATACTATGACGTCCCGCTGCTTCACTGCAAAGCACCAGGTCGTTTATCTTGTGACAGACCGGCCTTGTCCCGCATTCCCGGCCTGCTTTCCCCGCCGGCCTTTGCGACCGTTACGAGCATAGAAGAGCAACAAAAAGGCGGGCAATGGTCTTTTTGCGACATGGTGTGAGCTTATGACGTTTCAGGTCGGGGTTAAAGCGTAAAAATGGAACAGAGTAAAAACTTCCAAGCAACCATCAAAACAGGATAAATTCATGTTTGGCTTTGAATGATTTGATGCTTGATCAAAAAAATTGATAGCTTGAAAGCGACATAGCTCATCTTTCGGCGCTGGGGACAGTGCCGATCTTGCGACGTTCCGCTGCCGCAATCGGGCTGGCTTTTGTTTCGGCATGCTGTCTATATGCATTGAAAATACCGAGCGGTGATCCGCTCAGGCGACCGATCAGGGGACGCGGAAACATGAATCAGCATGTCAATGTCAGGCGCCGAGACCGCGGTCCGAAGGGGCGCCCCCTGGACGACACCGCGTTCGAGGAAATGCGCGCGCTCTTTGAAGGTCGAAAGCTGCGCCGCGACCTGCTCATCGAGTATCTGCACCGGGTTCAGGACACCTATGGTTGCCTTTCGGCGGCGCATATCCGCGCCTTTGCCGAGTTGATGCTCTTGCCCCAGGCGGAAATCTACGAGGTGGCCTCGTTCTACGATCACTTCGATGTCGTGCGCGAGGGCGAGGATCCGCCGGCGCCTCTGACCGTGCGGGTCTGCGACTCCCTGTCCTGCATGATGGCCGGTTCGCAAGCCGTGATATCGGCTCTCGACAAGGGCGCCGATCCGGCGCTGATGCGGGTGGTGCGCGCGCCCTGTATGGGACGCTGCGATACGGCGCCGGCCGCGCGGGTCGGCGACCGCGAAGTCGATCACGCCTCGGCGGACGGGTTGCTGCGGCTGGCCGGGGAGGGCGGTTTCGACGCGGTCATCCCGGACTATGTCAATCTCTACGCCTATCAGGAATATGGCGGTTACCGGATTTACGAGAAGGTGAAATCCGGAGAAATCGGGGTCCAGACGCTGCTGGACAGCCTGTCGGATGCGGGGCTTCGCGGCCTTGGCGGCGCGGGCTTTCCGGCCGGCAAGAAATGGGGTTTCGTCAGATCCTATGCCGGGCCGCGGCTGATGACGATCAATGGCGACGAAGGCGAGCCCGGAACCTTCAAGGACCGCTATCTCCTGGAGAGCGATCCACACCGCACGCTTGAGGGCGCGCTGATCGCAGCGCACGCCGTGGAAGCCGAGCGCATCTATTTTTACATGCGCGACGAATATCCGGCCGTTCTGGAAATCCTGCGCACGGAAATTGCCGCGCTCGAGGCAGCCGGTGTGATCGAACCCGGATTTATCGAGCTTCGCCGCGGCGCGGGCGCCTATATCTGCGGCGAAGAGAGCGCCATGATCGAGAGCATTGAAGGCAAGCGCGGACTGCCGCGTCACCGCCCGCCTTATATCGCCGAGGTCGGGCTCTTCGGCCGGCCGACCCTCAACCACAATGTCGAGACGCTCTGGTGGATTCGCGACATTGTCGAGAACGGCGCTCAATGGTTTGCCGACCAGGGCAAACCCGGTCATCCGGGGCCGCGCTCATGGTCGGTCTCCGGACGGGTCAGGGAACCGGGCGTCAAACTGGCGCCGGCCGGCGTCACCATCCGTGAACTGATCGACGATTACTGCGGCGGCATGGCCGAGGGGCACACCTTCAAGGCCTATCTGCCGGGCGGCGCGTCCGGCGGCATATTGCCGGCGCGGTTTGACGATGTGCCGCTCGATTTCGGCGGCAGGCTTGCCGAGCTCGATGCCTTTGTCGGCTCCCATGCCATCGTGGTGCTGTCGGACAAGGACAGTGTGAAGGATGCGGCGCTCAACCTTTTGAAGTTTTTCAAGCATGAAAGCTGCGGCCAATGCACGCCGTGCCGGTCGGGAACCGAAAAGATGGTCGCGCTCCTGGAGCGGGAAGGCCCGCCGGACGAAGCGGCCGTCCGGGATCTCGAGGCCGTCATGCGGGATGCCTCCATCTGCGGGCTTGGGCAGGCCGCGCCCAATCCGGTCAATCATCTCCTGACCTATTTCAGGCACGAGCTCTGACCGTGAAACGGCGGGCACCGGGTTGCGACCACATCGCTGCAATGTCTGTTCCACCCTGCTTTACCGCTTGCCCTTTTCATGCAGCGCGGCAAATAATGATGTGTTGCCAGGTGTTTTGCGCGGCGCCGGGCAAGGTGTATCCGGCGAGGTTGGATTGAGATGACGGATATTAGCTTCAAGCTGGACGGCAAAACCGTTTCCGCCCGTGACGGCGAGACGATCTGGGAGGTGGCCAAACGCGAGGGCACGCGCATTCCGCATCTTTGTCATCTGGACAAACCCGGTTACAGGCCGGACGGCAATTGCCGCGCCTGCATGGTCGACATCGAGGGCGAGCGCACCCTGGCCGCATCGTGTATCAGGCAGCCCGGTGAAGGCATGATCGTTCGCACGGACACCGAAAGAGCGGACAAATCGCGCCGCATGGTGTTCGAACTGCTGGCAAGCGATATGCGCGCGCCGGCCGAAGGACCGGACAATCAGTCGGAGTTCTGGAACTGGGCCGGTATGATGGGTATTGCCGGTTCGGACCGGTTTCCCTCCAAGTTCGCCGATGACGGGATGGACACCGGCTTTGATCTCACCAACCCGGCGATTGCCGTCAACCTGGAAGCCTGCATCACCTGTGGAGCCTGCGTGCGCGCGTGCCGCGAGGTCCAGGTCAATGATGTGATCGGCATGGCGGGACGCGGCAATCATTCCGTGCCGGTGTTCGATATCCATGACCCCATGGGTCTGTCGACCTGCGTGACGTGCGGGGAATGCGTTCAGGCCTGTCCGACCGGCGCGCTGTTTGAAAAGACGCTGATGGACGAGGAGAACAGGACCCGCGCCGTGCAGGAATTCGACAGGGTGGTCGACAGTGTCTGCCCGTTCTGCGGTGTCGGGTGCCAGACCAGTGTCGCCGTCAAGGACAACCGCATCGTCCAGGTGGACGGGCGCAACGGTCCGGCGAACGAGAACCGGCTGTGCGTCAAGGGCCGTTTCGGTTTCGACTATGTCCACTCGCCCGACCGGCTGACCAAACCGCTGATCCGCCGCGACGATGCGCCGAAGGCCGGCGATATCGACCTGCGCGATGTGGACCCGCTCACCGTCTTCCGCGAGGCGAGCTGGGAGGAGGCGCTGGAAAAGGCGGCCTCGGGCCTCAAAACCATTCTGGACCGCGATGGCGGGGCGGCGCTTGCCGGCTTCGGGTCCGCCAAGGGCTCCAACGAGGAAGCCTATCTGTTCCAGAAGCTGATCCGCGAGGGCTTCGGCACCAACAATGTCGACCACTGCACCCGGCTGTGCCACGCGTCGTCCGTTGCCGCGCTGCTCGAAGGCGTCGGATCGGGTGCGGTGTCGGCACCGTTCACGGATGCGATGAAGGCTGACTGCATTGTGATCATCGGCGCGCGCCCGGCGACGAACCATCCCGTTGCCGCGACCTATTTCAAGCAGGCGGTCAAGCAGGGCAAGCAGTTGATCATCATGGATCCGCGACGCCAGAACCTCATGCGGCACGCCACCCATGCGCTGCAGTTCAAGCCGGGCAGCGATGTCGCCATGCTGAATGCGCTGCTCAATGTCATCGTGACCGAAAAGCTCTATGACGAGCAGTATATCCAGGCGAATGTCTCCGGTTTCGAAGCCCTGAAGGAAAAGGTCAAGGACTTCACGCCGGAAGCGATGGCGGAGGTTTGCGGCGTCGATGCGGAAACCCTGCGCACCGTTGCGCGGGTCTATGCGACATCGGAGCGGTCCATCATCTTCTGGGGCATGGGCATTTCGCAGCACACGCACGGGACGGACAATTCGCGCTGCCTGATCGCGCTGGCGCTCACGACAGGCCATGTGGGCAGGGAAGGCACCGGCCTGCACCCGCTGCGCGGCCAGAACAATGTGCAGGGCGCGTCCGATGCCGGCCTTATTCCGATGTTCTTCCCCGATTACAAGTCGGTGGAAAATACGGACATCAGGAGCAACTACGAAGACCTGTGGGGCCGGCCGCTCGATCCGGTCAAGGGGCTGACGGTCGTCGAGATCGTCGATGCGATCCACGACGATGTCATCAAGGGCATGTATATCATGGGTGAAAACCCGGCCATGTCCGACCCGGACCAGCTTCATGCCCGCGCCGCGCTCGCCAAGCTCGAACATCTTGTGGTTCAGGATATTTTCCTGACGGAAACGGCGTGGCACGCGGATGTTGTTTTCCCGGCTTCCGCCCATGCGGAAAAGCTCGGAACCTACACAAATACGAACCGTCAGGTGCAGATCGGGCGACCGGCGCTGGAATTGCCGGGCGAGGCGCGCCAGGACTGGGAGCTGATCGTCAGCCTTGCCAGGGGCATCGGTCTTGACTGGACCTACAGTGATATCTCCGAGGTTTACAACGAGATGGCCTCGGTGATGCCTTCGCTCAACAACATTCCCTGGGAGCGGATCGAGCGCGAGGATGCGGTGACTTATCCGGCCGATGCGCTCGACAGGCCCGGCAATGAAGTGATCTTCCGCGACGGCTTTCCAACGGCCGACGGGCGCGGGAAAATCGTCCCGGCCGACCTCCTGCCGCCCGATGAGGTGCCGGACGAACACTATCCGATGGTGCTGACCACCGGGCGTTTGCTTGAACACTGGCACACCGGGGCGATGACGCGCCGTTCCGGCGTGCTTGACGAGATCGAGCCGCAGGGCATCGCGGTCATGAATCCTTACGAGATCGAACGTCAGGGGCTGGCGGCGGGCCAGATGGTTTCGGTGGAGACGCGCCGCGGAGTTGTCGAGGCCGTGTTGCGGGCAGACAGGGAAGTCGCGGACGGGATGATCTTCATGCCGTTCTGCTTCAACGAAAGTCCGGCCAACCGGCTGACCAATCCGAAACTCGATCCGTTCGGCAAAATCCCGGAGTTCAAATATTGCGCGGCGCGCATCGAGGGCCTGGAACAGGCGGATGCTGCGGAGTAGGAGCAGCTCTAGCTGAGGTAACCAAGCGAACGCAGGCGCCGTTCGATCGCCTCGCGCTCGGCGGCGTCGAAGGCACGCTGTTCGCGATTGTGCTCCTCGAACATCGAACGGAACTCGGTCCGCGCCTTGGTCATCAATTGGCGGCAGGTCTTCTGCGGCGGTATGGCCACCAGCGCTTCCTCGATCAGGCGGGAGTGTTTCTTCGAGATCTCGACATGCTGCTGCTCGTGCCAGACGACATGTTTGCTCAGTGCCTCGAACGCCGAACGGGTTCTGCCGTCGGCCTTGTTGAGTTCCGACCATTCCGGCAGCGTCACCAGCAGGTCGAGATCAATGTCCGCGCTTTCGATTCGGCACGTGTCACCGTCGCGTACCGTCTTGACCTTCGGTGTCATGCGGGTCTCGGTCGTGCCTATGGCATGGCCGTTCTGCGGCCCACGGCGGGCGATCTGCTCGTTGATCTGCTCGACCGTGGTTCCCGGCACCTTGTAGTAGACGGTCGTCAGGCCTGAGCTTGTGCTGGTACAGGCAGAAAGCGCCAAAAGACCCACCATCGCGAGGATAGTGCGGCCTTTCCGCGTTCCGAGCCTGTCCGGACGGTGATAGGTGTTGCGGCGCGTCAACTCTTCACTTCCCGATTACGCATATTACGAACTGTGCACAAGTTTGCGGAAAAATCGTGTCGGGTACAATATAGGGGGCGCAATTTTGTCGATCCGGCGGCCGGTCATGTCAAAAATGTCACATGACCCTTTACCGGACGGCGGAAAAATGGTTCATGAAATGAACGGTCGTTTGTTTTGTTAGCATGTTGGAGCGTTTGGCGCGTCTTGCGCGTCAGTGCCCCATGACGTCAGGGAGGATGACAATGGATGCAATTGTCGAACCGCAGCAGGAGCGCTTCGGACTGACCGAGGAGCAGCGGGCGATACAGGATATGGTCACATCCTTCGCGCAGGATCGCGTGGCCCCTTTCGCCGTGGAATGGGATCAGGACAGACATTTCCCGCAGGATGTCGTGCGTGAAACCGCGCCGCTCGGTCTTGGCGGCATCTATGTTCGCGACGATGTCGGCGGTTCGGCGCTCGGCCGTCTCGACGCCGTGGTGATATTCGAGGCACTGGCCAAGGCCTGTCCGGCATTTTCGAGCTTCATCTCCATACACAACATGGCCGCGTGGATGATCGACCGTTTCGGCTCCGACGCGTTGCGCCAGCGCTTTCTGCCGGGGCTGACGGCGATGGAGCAGATCGCCAGCTATTGTCTGACGGAACCGGGTTCCGGTTCCGACGCGGTGGCCTTGAAAACGCGCGCCGTACGCGATGGCGATCATTACGTGATCAACGGCGCGAAACAGTTCATCTCCGGTGCCGGCGTCAACGACATCTACGTCACCATGGTCAGGACCGGCGAGGACGGACCCGGCGGGGTTTCGGCCCTGGTCATCCCCAAAGACGCGCCCGGGCTTTCGTTCGGCGCGCCGGAAGTCAAGATGGGCTGGCATATCCAGCCCACGGCGCAGGTTCTTTTCGACAATTGCCGCGTCCCGGTCGAAAACCGCATCAACGATGAAGGGATGGGATTCAAGATCGCGATGGCCGGCCTTGACGGCGGCCGGCTCAATATCGCCGCCTGTTCGCTTGGCGGCGCGCAATCCGCCTTCGAGAAAGCCGTCGCCTATACGGCCGAGCGGCAGGCTTTCGGCAAGACCATCAACCAGTTTCAGGGTCTGCAGTTCAAGATGGCCGATATGGCGACGGAGCTTGAAGCATCGCGCCTGATGCTCTACGCGGCCGCCGACCGGCTTGACCGCAAGGCCTTTGACGCGACGGCATGGTCAGCGATGGCGAAGCGCTATGTGACCGATACAGGGTTCGAGGTCGCCAACGACGCATTGCAACTCTTCGGCGGCTACGGTTATCTGGCCGATTATGGCGTCGAGAAACTGGTTCGCGACCTGCGGGTTCACCAGATTCTCGAGGGCACCAATGAAATCATGCGGGTCATCATTGCGCGCCAGCTCGGCCGCTGACGGTCCGATTGCGCAAAGGCGGAAATATATATGACCAATATCGCATTCATCGGCCTTGGAAATATGGGCAACCCGATGGCGGCCAATCTCGTCAAGGCGGGCCTGAACGTCACGGGATTCGATCTCGTCGCCGACAATCTGAGCCAGGCCGAGGAGTATGGTCTCGCCATCGCGTCGGATGCCGCGGCGGCTGTCGACGGCGCTGATGTGGTGATCACCATGCTGCCGGCGGGCGCGCACGTGATTTCCGTCTATGAGGACGTTTTGCCGCAGGCGAAGCCGGGCGCATTGTTCATCGATTCGTCCACGATCGACGTCGACAGCGCCCGGCGGGCCCATGACATGGCGTCAAACGCCAACATGCTGTCGGTGGATGCGCCGGTTTCGGGCGGTGTCGGCGGTGCGCAAGCCGGTACGCTGACATTCATGGCCGGCGGCGCGCAGGAGGCCTTTGCTCTGGCCAAGCCGATCCTGGACCCCATGGCCGGCCGCGTTGTCCATTGCGGCGATGGCGGCGCGGGACAGGCGGCGAAAATCTGCAACAACATGATCCTCGGCATATCGATGATCGGTGTGGGTGAAGCCTTCGTGCTGGCCGAGAAGCTGGGCCTGTCGCATCAGGCGCTGTTTGACGTGGCGTCGACGTCGTCCGGTCAGTGCTGGTCAATCAACACCTATTGCCCGGTTCCGGGCCCGGTCCCGACATCGCCGGCCAACAATGACTACAAGCCCGGATTTGCCGCCGCGCTGATGCTGAAGGACCTGAAACTGGCGCAGGAGGCTGCCCAAAGCGCTGGCGCCGTGACACCGCTCGGCGCCAGCGCGCTGCAGCTTTACGGACTTTTCAATGCCGCCGGGGAAGGGGGCACCGATTTCTCCGGTATTATCAATCTGCTTCGCGGCGAAGAAAAAAAATAGAACAAATGCGCCGAATTTAGTTTTGATTAAGGTCTCAATAACAGTCCGGTAACGTTATTCCTCTAGAACAGGTCTGCGGCGGGAACACCGCCG
>NZ_CFHWAF010000017.1:25339-44187 GCF_984452065.1 Hoeflea sp.
ACGACTCCGGATCAGGTACTGCGTACCGGGGTGCCTGCGATCTTCGTGCGTATCAGCGAAGGGCCGCGTGTATGGCGGCCGTACCGCGCCAAGGGATTCCCGAAGCGCGGTTGTCGCGTATATGAATTTCCCGAAAAATTGCGGCCCCGGATACAGCAGGGCAATCAGCCTTTGTTGAACTTCCCGCCGGCGCGATGCGGAATCATAAAGGCCGCGCCCGCTTGTCGCGGCCGCGGCCCGGTGATCTGTTACGGTCGGTTTTTATCCGGCCGAATAGGTCCGGATCCAGGCGGTTGCCGATGCAACCAGGCTACGACCCGAAGTCCCGTTCTTGCGCGCATTGTCGGCAACGCCGTTCCATGCAATGTGCACGCCGTCATTCTTGTTGAAAATATACAACATCGCCATATTCCTTGATTGGGGTCACAGCGCACAATTGTGCTGTTATCGCCCATATAGTTGCGGCGCAGCCGCATTGGAATACCTGATTCCGTCACCGGATATTCTCTCTGCGCCTTCGGCAGAAAAATTTGTCGCGGATGCGATGGCCTGCGGCTAGGCAGGCGTGGCCTTCGGTGTTAGTCAGGCCGGCCATGACACAGACGCTCATGCTGCAGGGAACCGGATCGGATGTCGGCAAGACGGTGCTCGTCGCCGGCCTTTGCCGTCTCGCTGCCAATCGGGGACTCAAGGTCCGCCCGTTCAAGCCGCAAAACATGTCGAACAACGCCGCCGTGGCGGATGACGGTGGAGAAATAGGACGGGCGCAATGGCTGCAGGCGCTGGCCTGCCGGGTCCCGCCTTCGGTGCATATGAACCCGGTTCTGCTCAAACCTCAGTCCGAATGCGGTTCGCAGGTGGTCGTTCAGGGCAAGGTACGGGGACAGGCGCGCGGCCGCGATTACCAGACGCTGAAGAGCGGCCTTCTCGAAGCGGTCATGCGGAGTTGGGACGAAATCCGGGCCGATGCCGATCTGGTCATTGTCGAGGGCGCGGGTTCGCCGGCTGAAATCAACCTGCGCGCCAATGACATTGCCAATATGGGTTTTGCGACGGCAGCCGACGTGCCGGTCGTGCTTGTCGGCGATATCGACCGGGGCGGTGTCATCGCCTCCATTGTCGGCACGCACCGGATCCTCGACGAGCGCGACCGGCAGATGATCCGCGGATATCTCATCAACAAGTTTCGCGGCGATGTGTCCCTTTTTGACGACGGCATCGCGCAGATCGGTGATTTCACCGGCTGGCCGTGTTTTGGCGTCATCCCGTGGCTCAAGGAAGCCGCGCGTCTTCCGGCGGAGGATTCGGTTGTCCTGGAGCGCATGGTGCGGGGTGAGACGAAGGCGCTGAAAGTCGCTGTCCCCGTGCTTGACCGTATCGCCAATTTCGACGATCTCGATCCGCTGCGGGCCGAACCCGACGTGGATGTGGTCATGGTGCGCGGCGGCGAGGATATTCCCGAAGACGCCGGGCTGGTCGTCATTCCCGGATCGAAGTCGACCATATCCGATCTCGCCGGGTTTCGCCGCAATGGCTGGGATGTGCAGCTTGAGGGTCATGTTCGCCGGGGCGGACATGTCGTCGGCATTTGCGGCGGTCTGCAGATGCTGGGACGCAAGGTCTTCGACCCGGAAGGGATCGAGGGCGGGGAACGGGAGGCCGACGGGCTCGGGCTCCTCGATATCGAAACGGTGCTTGAACCGGAGAAAACGGTTCGCAATGTGAAGGCGCACAGCGTTGCCTTTGACCTTCCGATGTCCGGTTATGAAATCCACCTCGGCCGCACCGAAGGTCCCGACTGCAGCCGGCCTTACTGTCTGATCGACGGGCGCGCCGACGGCGCCATGTCGCCGGACGGGCGGATTTTCGGAACCTATCTGCACGGTCTTTTTACCGAAAACGCCTTTCGCCGCGGGTTTCTTTCAGGCCTCGGCATTGCCGCGGAAAGCCTGGATTACAACGCTCATGTGGATGATGCGCTCGATGCGATCGCGGCGCGTCTCGCCGCTCTGATAACGCCGCAATTACCGGGGTTTGAGCGATTTTCTTAACAGCGCGCTAACCGTCTTTCATAAACCGGTGTTTGTCTTTTCACGCTATTGTGTAGGTAGTGCGGGCGGCCGAAATGAAAATCGGCTCGCGTCCATGCCTATCCAAGGTGTGGAAACAGCCGAACCGGACGGGCCGGTGAGGCAGGTGAATGACTGTTGCATTGCCTTTGGGCTGGCGCTCGCTTTTCTGCAGGTGCGGATCTCTTGTGATCATCTCAAGGGCAGGTTCGGCGTTTTGCGCCGGGCACATTGATGTTTCGCTTTTGTGGAGATCAGGGTGACTGACCCGGATTTGACTTTGTTTGGTGTTGTCAGAAACAAGCTCGGCGCGATTGCCGCCCGCTCACTGTTGCTTCTGGTGGGGATCGTTCTTCTGGCGCAAGGCGTCAATGCCTATTTCATGCCGCCCCTGAGCGGGCCGGAACTGGTGGCCGAGATCATCCTTTGCCTGAAAATAACGCTGGTCGTCGCTGTTCCCTTTGTCCTCTACGTCGTGACCCTGCAGGCACGGGCCGATATGCTGGCGGATCATTTTCGTGTGCTTTCGAGAACCGATGCGCTGACCGGCCTCTTGAACCGCCGCGCCTTTGCCGAAACACAAAAGAGCCGGAAGGATCGCGAGGCAGCCAGGAAACGTTCCTGCGGCAAAGACAGCCGCGCGCTGCTGGTGATCGATCTCGATCATTTCAAACAGGTCAATGACCGTTTCGGACATGATGCCGGCGATGCGATCCTCGTTCAGGTCGCGGACCTATTCCGCATCAACCTGCGTGCCGACGATGTCGTGGCGCGGCTGGGCGGCGAGGAATTCGCCGTCGCACTCAACCGCAAAACCGTTCAGGAAACATGGAATGTGGCGCAGCGCCTGCGCCATGCGGTCGAGCGGAACGTGTTCATCTACGACCAAAACGAGATTCGCCTGACGATCAGCATCGGCGTCGTTCGCTACGAAGGCGGCAAATGTCTCGAGACGGCGCTGCGCGAGGCCGATCTGCTGACCTACAAGTCCAAGAAAGACGGACGCAACCGCGTCAGCTATGTCGACCGCCAGTCGGGGTTGGCGGCCGCCGCGTAACCATCCCTCCCGCTTTGCACGCCACCTTGGCCTGGTCCCTTTCCGATCCCGATTGACAGCCCGGGCCGACTGCGCCTATCACTCGTTCTGCGAATGGTCCGCAATGGCGAAGCCAGGAGGATCAAAGGGAATGCGACGGGCGGACCCAAACCGGGCGCTTAAATCGCAGCCGACCCCGCGACTGTAGAGCGGATTGGCAGTCCCTGCCGTGAGAACAGGGTGTTTCGAATGGACGGAACCTCCGGTTTTCCCGGTAAGCCACTGGAGTGGCGGCGCAATGAACCGGGTTGGACGCCTCTAGAAATCTGCGAATCGTCCGCCTTTGCGCCGCAGTGACTCTGGGAAGGCGAGGGCATGCCGGACCGGCCTTTGGCCGGTCGATCCGCGAGCCAGGAGACCTGCCATTCGCAAAGGGCATGTTTGCCCGCCTCAAAGGGAGTGATTCCCCGGCCGGACACGGAGGTTGCGATGGCTGACGACTGTATTTTAATTGCCGTTTTTCCAAGCGGCATGACTGACATCGCAGACGAACAGAGTTTCCCTCTTTTCTAGCGGGACGCCTGGACATGACAAAGCGATGTTCGCTCGCCGCAGCAGCGACGAGGATGAGATTTCACCTTTTGTGTGTGCGCCCATGACGAGGCTCGGCCCCGGCGTGACCCTTATTCTTGGCGGCGCCCGTTCCGGCAAGTCCATTTTTGCCGAAGAACTGGTGGTTTCGAGCGGGCTCGAGGCCCTCTACCTGGCGACGGGCCAATCCCTGGATGACGAGATGAAAGAACGCATCAAACGTCACCGCGAAAGGCGGGGCGCCGCGTGGCAAACCGTCGAGGAGTCGCTGGCGCTGACTGATGTCTTGCGGTCCGAGGCGCGCGAGGGCCGGGCGGTTCTTGTCGATTGTCTGACATTATGGGTCACCAACCTGATGCTGGCGGAGCGCGATGTCGCCGCGGAAACGGACGCGCTTGCCGGCCTTTTGCCGACGCTCGGTGGCTGCGTCGTGCTGGTTTCGAATGAGGTCGGGCTCGGCATTGTTCCGGAGAACGCCATGGCGCGTGCGTTTCGGGACCATGCCGGGCTTTTGCATCAGCGTGTCGCATCGTGCGCGCGCAGTGTTTTTCTTGTCGCGGCCGGGCTGCCGCTGAAAATGAAGGGTTGAACCATGCAGGGGCAGAAAATTCCCGCGACCGTGATCACCGGGTTTCTCGGAGCCGGCAAGACCACGATGATCCGCCATCTTTTGAGCCAGGCGGACGGGCGGCGCATTGCGCTGATCGTCAACGAGTTCGGCGATCTCGGCGTGGACGGCGACGTGCTGAAGGGCTGCGGCGCGGAAAACTGCACCGAAGACGATATTGTCGAACTGACCAATGGCTGCATCTGCTGCACCGTCGCCGACGACTTCATCCCGACCATGGAAAAGCTGCTCGACCGCGATGAGAAGCCTGACCACATCGTCATCGAGACCTCCGGCCTGGCTTTGCCGCAGCCCCTGGTGGCCGCTTTCAACTGGCCGGGCATCAAGCCGCGCGTGACGGTCGACGGGGTGATCACCGTCGTCGACAGCGCCGCGGTGGCGGATGGCCGGTTTGCCGATGACCACGACCGCCTCGATGCGCAGCGCAAGGCCGACGATGCTCTCGATCATGAAAGTCCGCTGGAGGAACTGTTCGAAGATCAGCTCGCCGCGGCGGACCTAGTCGTCCTGAACAAGGCGGACCTTGTGGACGATGCGCGCCTCGAGGCGGTCCGCAGCGACGTTGCGGCCCGGTCGAAACGCAGTCCGGCCATGGTGACGGCGAATGGCGGTGAGGTTCCTCCCGCCGTTCTCCTCGGTCTTGGCATGGAGAGCGAAGACGACATCGCGAACCGCAAGTCGCATCATGAACGTGCGCATGAAGCCGCGCACGAGGCCGGCGAGGACCATCACCACGACCATGACGAGTTCGACAGTTTTGTCGTCGATACCGGCGCGATTGCCGATCCGGAGCAGTTTATCGGGCAACTGAAATCCATCATCCGCGACCACGATATCCTCAGGCTCAAGGGCTTTGCCGATGTGCCGGGCAAGCCCATGCGGCTGGTGATCCAGGCGGTCGGCGCGCGGGTCGACAGCTATTTCGACCGGCCCTGGTCGGCGGGTGAGACGCGGGCAACGCGGCTGGTTGTCATCGGTCTGCATGACATCGACAAATCCGTCATCGAAGCGGCGATGCGCCAAGCTGCCAGCGGCTGAGGGGCGACATGCATCTGCTGCTGGCGCAAAAGGGAACGATCTCGGATGGCGATGAGGCTGTCGATCTCGGCCAGTCGCCGGGCGATATCGTTTTCCTGAGCGCGGCCGATACGGAACTCGCAGGTCTCGCCGCGGCGCAGACGAGCACCGGGCCGTCCGCTCCGACGCTTCGCCTTGCCAGCCTCATGTCGCTGCGCCATCCCATGTCGGTGGACAGTTATATCGACAAGACAGCGAAACATGCGCGCCTGATCGTCGTCCGGGCGCTCGGCGGGGCGAGTTACTTTTCCTACGCGCTCGAATGCCTTCACAGCTGCGCTGCCGCAAACGGCATTGCCATGGCCGTATTGCCGGGCGACGACAAACCCGACGACGGTCTTTCCTCCTTTTCAACCCTGCCTGAAGGCGATGTAAACGCGCTGTGGTCGTATCTGGTCGAGGGCGGGGCGGCCAACGCTCAGTCATTTCTGGCCTATTGCGCCTGGTTGCTGGAGTGCACGGAAAAACCGGCCCCGGCGGTGCCACTGCTCAAATCGGGCCTGTGGTGGCCGGGCAGCCAAAACCCTTTGCTGACGGATATCGTGACCGCTGACAGCGGGCGGCCCGTTGTTCCGATCTGTTTCTACAGGGCGCTTGTCCAGAGCGGTCAAACCCGGCCTGTCGAAGCGCTCATTCATGCGCTGCAACAGGAGGGCATGCAGCCGCTGCCGCTTTTCGTCTCCAGCCTGAAGGATCCGGTGTCGGTTGCGACGGTCGAATCGATTTTCGCGCAATGCCCGCCTGATGTCGTTATCAACGCGACGGGGTTTGCCGTCTCCGCGCCCGGCGGAGCCCGCAAGCCGACCGTACTGGAATCGACCGGAGCCATCGTCCTGCAGGCTATTTTTTCGGGATCCACCCGGCAGACCTGGGCGGGGTCGGCGCAAGGGCTCAGCGCGCGCGATCTTGCAATGAATGTGGCATTGCCCGAGGTGGATGGCCGCGTCCTCAGCCGGGCCGTCTCGTTCAAATCCGCGGCCCGTTATGACGAAGGCGTCGAAGCCAACATCGTCACCCATGTTCCGGAGCCGGACCGGGCGGGATTTGTCGCCCGCCTTGCCGCCAAATGGGCCTTTTTGCGCCGCAGCGCGCCGGCGGAGCGCAAGGTTGCGCTGGTGCTCGCCAACTATCCGAACCGGGACGGGCGGCTTGGAAACGGTGTCGGGCTCGATACGCCGGCCGGAACCGTCGAGGTGCTGCGGGCGATGGCGGAGGACGGTTACGACGTTTCCGGATTTCCCGGCGACGGCAATGCCCTGATGGATGCGCTGATGGACGGACCGACAAATGCCGCCATCGACGCGCGCACCATCCGCGAGAGTATCGGCCGGGCGGACTACCAGCAATTCTTCGACCGGTTGCCACAGCCTGTCCGGGCGGCGGTCGCCGCGCGCTGGGGCGCACCGGAAGGCGACCCGTTCTTTGTTGCCGGCGATGGTATCGGCCGGTTCGCGTTGCCGCTGATGCGGTTCGGCAATGTGATGGTCGGGATTCAGCCGGCGCGCGGCTACAATATCGATCCGAAGGAAAGCTACCACTCTCCCGACCTTGTCCCGCCGCACGGTTATCTGGCGTTCTATGCGTTCCTGCGGACTTCTTTTGAGGCCGATGCCATTGTCCATATGGGCAAACACGGCAATCTGGAATGGCTGCCCGGCAAGGCGCTTGCCCTTTCGCAGGACTGTTATCCGGAGGCTGTTTTCGGCCCCGTTCCGCATCTTTATCCGTTCATCGTCAACGATCCGGGCGAGGGGACGCAGGCCAAGCGCCGCACGTCGGCCGTCATCATCGATCATCTGACGCCGCCGCTGACGCGGGCCGAGAGTTACGGGCTGCTGAAGGACCTGGAGGCACTGGTCGACGAATATTACGAGGCCGCTGGCAGCGACCCTCGGCGGCTGCGGCTGCTGAAGGGGCAAATTCTCGATCTGGTGCGCGATATCGGGCTCGATATCGATGCCGGGATCGCATCGGCAGACGGCGACGATGCGGCGCTGGAAAAGCTCGATGCCTATCTGTGCGATCTGAAGGAAATGCAGATACGCGACGGGCTCCACATCTTCGGGCGGTCGCCGGAAGGACGGCTTCGGGACGATCTTCTTTGCGCGCTCGCGCGGGTTCCGCGCGGGACCGGCGACGGGCAGGACGCCAGCCTGCAAAGGGCGATCGCCGACGATCTTGCTCTCGGTTTCGATCCGCTGGATTGCGCGATGGCGACGCCCTGGACCGGGCCGTGTCCGCAGTGGTTGGCAAATCTCAGCCCCGATCCCTGGCGCACGGCGGGCGATGCGGTGGAGCGGATCGAACTGGCCGCGCAGGAACTCGTTTCAGGCCGGATGGCATGCCCTGCCGAATGGGCTGCGACAAAAGCCGTTCTTGCAGGCATTGAACGGACGCTGGCGCCGGCGGTGGAGCGATGCGGCAGCGCTGAAACGGAAGGCTTGCTGTCGGGTCTGTCCGGCCGTTTCGTGGCCCCCGGGCCGTCGGGTGCGCCGACACGCGGGCGGCCGGATGTCCTGCCGACCGGCCGCAATTTCTACTCTGTCGACAGCCGCAGCGTGCCGACGCCGGCGGCCTGGGAACTGGGCAGGAAATCCGCCGAGCTGCTTGTCGCCCGCTACACGCAGGACCACGGCGAATGGCCGACCTCCTTCGGCCTGACAGCCTGGGGCACGTCCAACATGCGCACCGGCGGTGATGACATTGCCCAGGCATTGGCCCTCATTGGCGCAAAGCCCGTTTGGGACAACGCGTCACGCCGGGTGACGGGTTACGAGATTGTTCCGCTTGCGCTGCTCGACCGGCCGCGAATCGACGTCACGCTGCGCGTCTCAGGCTTTTTTCGCGATGCGTTCCCCGATCAGATTGCGCTGTTCGATCGCGCGGCGCGGGCGATCGGGGCGCTTGATGAGTATATGTCCGACAACCCCATTGCCGCCCGTATGAAGGCCGAGCGTCAGGCGCTGGTCGAGGAGGGTGTCGACGCGCACCTTGCCGCCGAGCGGGCCGGCTACCGCGTCTTCGGATCGAAACCCGGGGCCTATGGCGCCGGTCTTCAGGCGCTGATCGATGAGGGCGGCTGGGAGGGTAGGGAGGAACTCGCCGAGGCCTATCTGGTCTGGGGCGGCTATGCCTATGGCGCCCATGCTGAAGGCCGGGCCGAGCGCGACACTTTGGAAAAACGTCTCGGAACGGTCGAGGCCGTGGTGCAAAATCAGGACAATCGCGAACACGACCTTCTCGACAGCGACGATTATTACCAGTTCGAAGGCGGCATGACCGCCACCGTCGAGGCGCTGTCGGGCAAGCGGCCCGCCGTCTTTCACAACGACCATTCGCGGCCCGAAAAGCCGGTGATCCGCACCCTTGAAGAAGAAATTGCGCGGGTGGTGCGCGGCCGTGCCGTCAATCCGAAATGGATCGAGGGCGTCATGCGGCACGGCTACAAGGGCGCGTTCGAGATTGCCGCAACGGTCGACTATCTTTTCGCCTTCGCGGCGACGACGGGCGCCGTGCGCGATCATCATTTCGAGGCCGTCTATCAGGCTTTCATTCTTGATGAGCGGGTGCGCTCATTCATCGACGAGAACAACCGCCCGGCCCTGCGCGAAATTTCGGCCCGGCTGGACGAGGCGATTGCCCGCGGGCTATGGGTGCCGCGGTCCAACTCGGCACAGTTCGATCTGCGCGCACTATCGGGAACCACTGAAGAAAGGCGGTCCGGACATGGCTGACAAGTCTGACAAGGTAAAGAACCTCTCGGAAGAGGAACTCAATGCGCGCCATGCGGAGAAGATGAAGAAAAAGAAGGCGGCCCGCGACAAGATCATCGCGACGAAAACCATCGAAAAGGGTCTGACGATCGTCAATACCGGTAAGGGCAAAGGCAAGTCCACGGCCGCATTCGGCATCATATTCCGGGCCATCGGAAACGGCATGAAGGTCGGGGTCGTTCAGTTCGTCAAAGGCAAATGGGGGACAGGCGAGCGCAAGGTGCTTGAGGTGTTCCCGGAGCAGGTGACACTCGCCACGATGGGTGAGGGTTTTACCTGGGAGACACAGGATCGCCAGCGCGACATTGCGGCGGCGCGCCAGGCCTGGGAAAAGGCCAAGGAGATGATCCTCGACGATCAGCATCAGATCGTTCTGTGCGACGAATTGAACATCGTGCTTCGCTACGACTATCTGCCGGTCAGCGAGATCATCGAGACGCTCAGGCAGAAGCCGGAGATGAAGCATGTCATCATCACGGGCAGGAACGCGAAAGAAGAGCTCATCGAATTCGCCGACCTCGTCACCGAGATGGAGATGGTCAAACATCCCTTCAGGTCCGGGGTCAAAGCCCAGGTCGGGATCGAGTTCTAGAGCGAGTTGTGATTGGATTGACGCATTTGATTGCGGCGATTTTGGTCTCTGACTAGACGGGTTGCGCGCCGTGGTGTATCCCACCACAAGCGCAAGCCAACACAGTCAGAGGGCAAAATCGCCCGGCCTGTTCATTGTTTGTTTTCAACATCTTCTTTCCTTTCAAAGGTGGGGAAAATCGGCCCATCGGCAGCGTTGCGCCTTATGCCTCCTGCAGACAAATCGCTTCACCGTCAGGGCCGCACAACAACGGGTAATGGTGTTGTGCGGATGTCGAGGTCATCTGGCCAATAGCCATTGCCCCCAGGTCTTCTGCATCACGCAATGCAGCGTCCGTTTGCGCCACCTTGACGCTCGGCATCCACACCGCATGTTTGCCGTCCGGAGGTTCGCCTACCAGATGCACGGCCACCGGTGCGCCCGAAGGTCCCGAGATCACCGTGCCGACCTTCTTTGCCGTTTGCGCCGGAACCGTTTTCCAGCCGAACAATTGTGCATAGAATTCCGCGGGAAAAGCCGGTCCGTCCGACAGGTGGATTTCGACACCAAACTGGCGCTCGGGCGCCGGAAAATCATGCCGGGACAGCGATAGGCCGATCAGCGCACCATGCGGGTCGCGCAGAAGGGCGTTGCGCCCCACGCCGGGAACCTCGAATGGCTGGCGCAGGATTGTTCCTCCGAGCGTTTCCGCCTCAGCGGTGGCGGCGTCGACGTCATCCACTTCCACATAGGCGATCCACCCGTTCGTCAGTTCCGGCGGCGTCTCCGAC
Organism: Hoeflea sp.; assembly: GCF_984452065.1. Taxonomy (NCBI): domain Bacteria; kingdom Pseudomonadati; phylum Pseudomonadota; class Alphaproteobacteria; order Hyphomicrobiales; family Rhizobiaceae; genus Hoeflea; species Hoeflea sp. The sequence goes on from NZ_CFHWAF010000017.1 coordinate 35,876, forward strand.
AAACCCGCGCCGGCCTCATCGCCTGAAAGCGCAAGAACATAGTCCTTCTCGCCGCCACCCCAGGCAAAATCCGTCGTATGCTCGGTGACGTAACGCCAGCTTGCAAGGCGCTGATAGAACGCCATCGAGCGTTTCCTGTTGCCGGTGAAAAGATCATGCCAGACAATCCGGCCTGTCCTGGTGCCGATCATCGTCTCAAATCCTTTTTGATCCGCCGGACCATCTTGCCGAATGCCCTGTCCTTGCTCCTGCGCTCGGCCAGGCTGGCGGAGTTAAAGGCATCCTCCGCCTGGAGCTTGCGCCATCGGCCAAGCCGCGCCTTGTCGATCTCACCGGCCTCAATTGCCGCCAAGACAGCACAACCCGGTTCCGTGTCGTGCCGGCAATCATTGAACCGGCACCGGGTCGAAAGCGCGTGAAGGTCCGCAAATACATCGTCAATGCCGGATGCTGCATCGGTCATCTGCAGCTCGCGCATTCCAGGCGTGTCCAATACCAGGCAGCCGCTCGGGATCAAATGCAATTGCCGCCGTGTGGTCGTGTGGCGCCCCTTTGCGTCGTCTTCGCGGATGGCCTGTGTCGCTATGGACCGATGGCCGGCGAGGGCATTGGTCAATGTCGATTTGCCGACACCGGATGAGCCCAAAAATGCGACGGTCTTGCTTGGCCTGCACCACTCTGCCAGTTTTTCCCTTGGCTCATTGTCCCGCGCATCGAGGGTGACGACGGGGACCAGATCCGAAATGGAACGCGCCCGGTCGATATAATTTTGGATGTCGGAGACGAGATCGGCCTTGGTCAGGGCGATGACCGGAGAGATTTCCGCTTCAAACGCCAAGGCGACATAGCGTTCCAGGCGGGCAATGTTGAAATCCTGATTGCACGAGGACACGATAAAAATCGTGTCGATATTCGCCGCGATCAACTGGATTTGCCTGCCCGTTCCCGGCGCCCGCCGTTTTAACAGGCTGCGGCGCTGCAAAAGGCGGCTCGATTGCCGGTTTTGCCGGTTCAGCAGAAGCCAGTCGCCAACGGTCGCGTCAGGGCGCGGCGGGATGGCCTCGTCGATGGTTTCGCCGATAACATGCAGCGCGTTGCGGTGCACTTCGACAACACGGACGGGCGGCGTCCGGGCCAACTCGTCCACGCTGGTCTGTTGCGCGAAGGAGGGATGCCAGCCCAGTTTCTCCAATGGCGTCAATTGTCTTTGTTGTCTTCCACCCGCCGGTTCGGATGGAAGGAACCTGGAATAGTCCCGTGTCATTGTGGGTCAACTTTCATGTCTCAGCCGCGAGCAACGCCCGGGCTCAAAGGATCGGTGATGTCTGGAATTGCAAAACGGCAAGCCCGCCGGATCGCGATCCGGACGCGCGTATTACCTGTTGATTTTGCATCGGGGGGCCTGTTGCCTCCCCACCTTACCGGGACATGAAATCTCCACTTCAGAGATCGCTAATATAATTCATATTACGTGGCCTATCAACCGGTCGCCACGGGCTATGGTTACGCCGCGATCATCGTTGCCTATCTGGGCGGGTTGAATCCGATCGGCCTGCCGTCTCAGCTCCTGTCCAGCCTGCCTTACATCGTCACCATCCTGATGCTGACGGTGATCTCAAGCCGCGGCCTGAAATCCAGGGTTTGAAGTCAATCCGGGTCAGGGTTTCCGCCAGACGGATATATGGCGGGTGCTTAGAGCCGTGAACCGGGACCGATCCCAATCGCCCCAGCGATGTTCCAGGTCGAGCCCGGCGAGCCTTGCCATCAGGTCGAGTTCCGAGGGCCATGTATATCCTGAAGGAACTGTGAAAGAGGCCTGAAATCCGGTTATGCGGCAATAATATCGCTTTGCAGCTGCGGCTCGTGCTGACATCGCGAACACGCCGGGATAAACATGTGAGTATGAGCGAAATGCAGATTGTTTCTTACGACCGCGGGCACAGGGACGCAGTGATCGAACTGACGGTGGACACCTGGACGCCGGTTTTTGAGAAAACGCGGCGGGATGTGCCGCGGTTCGTCTATGACGCATTTTATCCCGACGGATGGGAGCCGAGACAGAAGGCGGACGTTGCCGCGCTTCTTGATGGCGAGCCGCAGAACATCTGGCTTGCCCTCGTGGATGAGGATCTCGCCGGCTTCGTCGGCGTTCGCATTCATGAAGAAGACCAGATGGGTGAAATCTACATCATCGCCGTGTCGCCGGCGTATCAGAGAAAAGGCGTCGGCCGGCGGCTGATGCAGTTTGCCGAGCGGCACATCCGTGGCGCCGGAATGAAGATGATCATGGTCGAAACGATCGGCGATTCAGGTCATGCGCCCGCCCGGCGCGCCTATGAAGCGTTCGGTTTCGAACCGTGGCCGGTGGCGCGATATTTCAAGCGGCTTTGACTCTGCTGCCCTGTTCAATCAGGCAGTTTGCGGGCGATGTAGTACCCGTAGCTGACAAAGGCCGAATATTTCTCATAGAGTGCGATTTCCTGCCGATCGGCTTCGACGAGCGACCGGGCAGTCTCGGAGTGATTGTGCTTTTCCAGAAAGACCTCAAACCGCTGCTGCATGGGGCGGTAATAATTGTCGAGCCAGCAGTGCTCCGGCAGGACAAAATAGCCCAGCGGCATGTACCCGTTGGCCTCCAGTTGCGCGATTTTTTCCGATGCCGTCGCCACCTCCGCATATTCCCGGGACCAGTGTTCGGTCAATTCGGCGGGCCGCTCCCGCGACAGCCATGTCAGTTCGGAAACCGCGAGAATCCCGCCGGGCCTCAGAAACCGCCGCCAGGTCCGCACGCCGTTTTCAAAGCCGATATTGTAGATCGCGCCCTCCGACCAGATCGCGTCGAGCGATGCCGGCTCGAAGCTCAGGCGATCCATTGACGCGGCAAGTGTTGTTATCTTCCGGCAAACACCTGCCGTTTCCGCGCGCCGGTCCAGTTCCTCGAGGAATTCGGGCAGGAAATCAACGGCCGTAATGTCCGCTTCAAGCGACCTGGCGAGGGTGATGGTCGACGCGCCGGTTCCGCATCCGATGTCCGCGATCTTCAGGTTCGAATGCCGGGAAAGACCTGAGAGAGAAATGGCGCGTTCCGTTTCCGTCTCACCGCCTGGACCCTGCCTGTTTCCCGGCCTGTGCAGGTCTATCAGCAGTTTCAGTTCATCCACTTGCTCGGCCTCTGTCGTTCTGGTGCTGGAAGGTCCTGCACGGCTTTGTCCGGACCACGCTTCGGTCCGTTTTCGACCGGGGCGATGGTGATACCCGTATGATACCGTTCATATGTGACGGGTGTCGAGGTGCTGCGGTGTCGCGTCTGATGCCAGATCCGCCGCGATTGCGTTTGACCCGTTTGTGCGTATTGCTTACAAGGATCGACAGCGTGTGACGGTGCCCGATTCCAGCGGGCTGAGAGAAATTCCGGTGCAGCCGACCCAAACAGGGGGCTTATTCCGGAGCTGTCCAGACCGGTCCGGCGGGGCATATCCTCCGCGGCGTTTCGTGCACGACAAATGCCAGCGGAGTGGTTGTTATGACACGCATAGCCTTGATTTCGACCCTGACAATATTCCTGCCATCGGTGGCCCACGCCCATATGGGCCATGTCGGTGAGCTTGCCGGCCATTCCCACTGGGTGGGTGTGGCCGCTGTGCTGGGTGCCGCCGCGATTGCCGCCCTTGCCGCCAAGGCCAGGAAGCGGACAGAGCGTGCCGAAGACGGCGCGGCGGCGGAGGAAGAGGCTGAAGAGCAACCCGAAGGCGGTTCGGCGTGAGTCGGCCTGCCGGACATGCGACGGTGACGATTCTCACCACCACGCGCTTGCGGCGCAAAGGCGGTGAGTGAAGGCGATGCCGCACAGCTATATTCGTGACCCGGGCGCGATTTATCGGCAAAGCTTCGAGGCGATCCGTCGCGAAGTGAATTTATCACGTTTTCCCAGTGGGTTGCATGACGTTGTTGTGCGATTGATTCATGCCTGCGGCATGGTCGACATTGTCGATGATCTGGCCATGTCCGATGACGCTGCGGAAGCGGGCCGCGATGCGCTCATGCGCAAACGGCCGATCGTCTGCGACGTGGAAATGGTGCGTCACGGCATTATCCGCCGGTTGTTGCCGCCGGAGCTTCCGCTGTTGTGCGGTGTGGCGGACGAAGAGACCGCGCATCTGGCGCAGCAGGCCGGCACGACACGCTCGGCGGCAGCCTTTGAACGACTGGCGCCGCGGTGGGCCGGCGGGATTGCCGTTATCGGCAACGCACCGACGGCGCTTTTTCATCTTCTCGATCTGATCGAGGGCGGTGCCGAGCCTCCCGCGCTGATCGTCGGTATCCCGGTCGGGTTTGTCGGCGCGGCGGAATCGAAGGATGCGCTGGCGCAAAACCCGTTTAAGGTGCCTTACATCACCGTGCGCGGCCGCCGTGGCGGCAGTGCGATGGCGGCGGCGGCCATGAACGGCGTTGCAGGAGGTCTTCGGGCATGAGCGGGCAGGCACCCTGGCTGACAATCCTCGGCATCGGCGACGACGGCGTCAACACGCTGACGCCGCCGGCTCTCGCGCTGATGAAACAGGCAAGGACCTTGGTCGCGCCGGAGCGGGTGCTCGCAGCCCTTGACCTTGAAGGCCTCGGGCTTGGCGGATGTGAGATCGTTCCCTGGACCATGGGTGTCGGACCGACGCTCGAATTCCTGAGTGCACGCCGCGGCACGCCTGTGACCATCCTTGCGACCGGCGATCCGATGCACTTCGGCATCGGCGCGACGATGCGGCGGACGATCGCGGCGGAGGAAATGGTCGTCATTCCGTCCCCGTCCGGGTTTTCGCTCGCGGCGGCCCGCATGGGATGGAGCCTCGCGGACGTTGCCTGCATCTCGCTGCACGGGCGGGCCGTTGCCGGACTGGAGCCGCATGTGCTGCCGGCAAACCGTATCCTGTCGCTGACATCCGTCGGACGCACGATCCACGAGGCCGCCGGCATCCTCGTGGCGCGGGGATATGGCGCCTCGCGGCTGACGGTCCTTGAACATATGGGCGGCGAGGCCGAGCGGGTCGTTGCCATGCTTGCGGAGGACGTTGGTGACTATGACCGCGAGAATCCGCGTTTTGCCGATTTCAATGTCCTTGCCATCGAGTGCGAGGCCGGGGAGGGCGCGGATATCCTGCCGCCGGTTCCCGGGCTGCCCGACGAGGCCTTTGTCAATGACGGTCAGTTGACCAAGAAGGAAATTCGCGCCGTGACATTGGCAGCGCTGCGGCCGTATCCGGGCGCGCTCCTGTGGGATGTCGGCGCCGGCTGCGGTTCCATATCCATCGAATGGATGCGGGCGGCCCGTGCGGCAAGAGCCGTTGCCGTCGAGCCTTCCGACGATCGCCGCGCCATGATCGCGCAAAATGCGACACGGCTTGGAACACCCGGTATCAGGATCGAAGAGGGCGCCGCACCGGCGGCGCTGTCCGATCTCGATCCGCCGGATGCGGTGTTCATCGGCGGCGGGCTGGCGGCCGGCGGTGTGTTCGACGCCTGCTGGCAGGCACTGAAGCCGGGCGGCAGGATGGTCGCCAATGTCGTGACGCTGGAAAACGAAGCGCGTCTGGCCGCGCTTCATGAGGAACACGGCGGAGAACTGACGCGCCTGTCGGTCGCGCGGGTGCAGCCGGTCGGCGGGATGTCCGGCTGGAAGCCTTTCATGCCCGTGACCCAGTGGCAGGCGACAAAACCGTGGGGGCGGGAATGACCGGCCGGCTATACGGGCTCGGCGTCGGGCCGGGCGACCCGGAACTGTTGACGCTGAAGGCGCACCGGCTGCTGCAATCCTGCAGCATCGTCGCCTATCCCGCGCCGGATACGGGGCCGAGCTTCGCCCGGTCCATCGTCGCCGATTATCTCGGTTCGCAACAGATGGAGTATCCGATTGTCATACCGATGCGCACGGAGCGTTTCCCGGCGCGGTCGATCTATGACGCGGCGGCGAAGGATCTCGCGGGTCATCTGGAAGCCCGCCGGGATGTTGCCGTTCTTTGTGAGGGCGATCCGTTTTTCTACGGTTCCTTCATGTATCTTTATGAGCGCCTGGCGGGGCGGTTCGATTGCGAGATCGTGCCCGGCGTTTCTTCCATCATGGCGGGTGCGGCCGCCCTGAAACGACCGCTTGCGGCGCGCAACGATGTGTTGACGGTCATACCGGGGCCTTTACCGAACGAGGCGCTTGCGGAAAAACTGTCGGCGACGGATGCAGCGGTGATTATCAAGGTCGGCCGCCATTTCGAGCGGATAAAGGCGCTGATCGCCGACCTCGGACTGACCGGACATGCCGGGTATCTTGAGCGCATTTCGCTTGCCGATGAGCGTATTCTGCCGCTCGACGCGGCGGGCGGCGCGGCTCCCTATTTTTCGATGATCCTTGTCTACAAGGGTGCCGAAGACTGGGTGTCGAGCCTTCCCGTCATCGAGCGGAAGGCGGCACGGAGCGCCGAGGAGGAGTTGCACAATGCCTGAACCGCGCCCTGTTATCGTCATCCTCAGCGAAAGCCATGCGCCGCTTGCCGAACGTATCTCGAGCTTCGTCTCCTCGGAAATTCACGGCCTGCAGGGGCGTGTCGTATCGGCGGATGTCCTGTTCGATTCGGTAGCGCGGCATGTGGGCGAACTCTTTCGCGCGGGCCGGCCGGTCATCGGGGTGATGGCAAGCGGAGCGCTCATCCGGCTGTTGTCGCCCCATTTGAAGGAAAAACAGAGCGAACCGCCGGTGTTGTCCGTGTCACAGGACGGCGCAAGCATCGTCCCCTTGCTTGGCGGGCACCACGGCGCCAACGATCTGGCGCGGCGGATCGCGGACGGGCTTGATGGCCATGCCGCGATCACCACGGCGGGTGATCTGCAGTTCGGTATCGCGCTCGATGCACCGCCCGAGGGTCTTGTGCTTGCCAATCCGCGGGCGGCCAAGCCTGTCATGGCAGTTTTGATCGGCGGCGCGGCCGCGCGGCTCTCCGGCGCGAATGACTGGCTTGAGCAGTCGGCCATTCCCTTTGCCGAAAACGGCCTGGTGACGCTGACAACCAGCGCACACGCTGTGACACCGGGCGAAAACGAGCTTGTCTATGCGCCAAGGATTCTGTGTCTCGGTATCGGCTGCGAGCGCGGCGCATCGCCTGATGAGGCGATAGCGCTTGCGGAGGGAACGCTCACGAGAGCCGGTCTTTCAGCAGATGCGCTTGCGGGTGTTTTCTCGATCGATCTGAAAGCCGATGAAACCGCGATCCATGCCGTCGCCGATCACTTCTCAGTTGAGGCGCGTTTCTTTGACGCCGGGAGGCTGGAGGAGGAAGCCCACCGGCTGGAAAACCCGTCCGACATCGTCTTCGCCGAAGTCGGCTGTCATGGCGTGGCGGAAGGCGCGGCTCTGGCGGCCGCCGGCGCCGGCGGTGAACTCGTCGTCGCCAAACAAAAGTCGCGGCGCGCAACCTGCGCGGTGGCCCGCGCGGCGCGGCCGGTGGTCGGTGCGGCAGTGCCGGGCAGGGCGCGGGGAACACTTTTCATCGTCGGTATTGGGCCGGGAAGTGACGGTTGGCGCTCGCCGGAGGTAAGCACCATGATCGGCCGTTCCACGGACCTCGTCGGCTACAGCCTCTATCTCGATCTGATCGCCGGCCTTTCGGGCGGAAAGACACGACATGATTTCGATCTCGGCAAGGAGGAAGCGCGGGTTCGCCATGCGATGGAACTGGCAGGAGAGGGCCGCACGGTTTCGCTTGTCTGCTCCGGCGATGCGGGCATCTATGCCATGGCGACGCTTGCCTTCGAACTCCTGGACAAGGGCCGTGCGAGCGATGATGCGGACAGCGGGCTGAGTGACGCGGCGCGGCGCATTGCCATCTCCGTTTCGCCCGGTATCTCGGCGTTGCAGGCGGCTGCCGCTCGGGCCGGCGCGCCGCTCGGGCATGATTTCTGCACCATCTCGCTGTCCGACCTCCTGACGCCCTGGCCGGACATCGAACGGCGGGTGCGGGCGGCCGCCGGAGGCGATTTTGTCATTGCCTTTTACAATCCGGTGTCGCGTCGCCGCCGCAGCCAGCTTGCTTTCGCGAAAGAGGAACTGCTGAAACACAGGCCCGAGGATACGCCGGTCGTGCTGGCGACCAATCTCGGCCGGGACGGCGAACATGTGCGCATCCTGCCGCTCGCCTCGCTGAGCGTCGACGACGTCGATATGCTGACCGTCGTCATCGTCGGCTCTTCGCAGAGCCGGACGGTGCGTACCGGAGACGGCAGGACATGGGCCTATACGCCACGCGGCTATGCAGCAAAGGCGGGAAGTGTGCTTG
>NZ_CFHWAF010000018.1:0-43755 GCF_984452065.1 Hoeflea sp.
ACAAGCCATGATCGCCCACTACAAGAAAAGAGAACACATACAACTGTAGTACTAACCCTTCTGCAAAAGCAGGGGTGAAAAAGGACATGCAGCCCGCTATCAGGGTGGCGGATTTAGAAATTCTATCCAGAGTTTATATTTCTAGAAATACACTAATAGATTGCAGTCAGAAAATCAGGAATGTCAAGTGGTTTTCCACATGCAATGCCATCGGTCATTTGGTTTGACCGACATGTGCCCACTTTCTCATCCCGATTGATGTGATCGTTTGCGGCTCTGCCATGAGCCGGGTCCAGGCGTTGCACGCTGCATCGATGATGGCGTCGTAGTCGTCGAAGAGACTGTTGGAGGGCCAGTTGGAGTGCAGGTACTGCCGGACGTTCTCAACCGGATTGAGTTCCGGCGAGCGGGACGGCAGGAAGATCAGTGTGAGGTTTTTCGGCACCTTGAGCTTATCGGCCGTGTGCCATCCGGCACGGGCAGGGGCATTCCCGGTCGTGCAATTGCGCGCAGCCTCTCATAGATGAAAACGATCAGGCAGTTCAGGTCAGTTTGGCGGCGCGCGCGCTATCTGGATTCAGGTATATGGCTGGATTGCGGTTCGCCAGGAGATGGCGGCCCGGACAACATGCTTTCCGGTGCTGTGCGGCAATGGTCAATTCGTCGCATTTATATGGTCCCGAACCGCCAATTACGTTGACTGCACCTGCTTAATGTGTAAATCCGCACATTGGAATTATTCGCAAACACGCGGCTGCGAAAACGCAAGGAAACCAAGATGACTGAACTGCTCAGTTCATATCTTCCCATTGTGGTTTTTCTCGGAATTTCGCTGGTTATCGGTCTGGCGCTGCTGATCGCGCCCTTCGCAGTCGCCTACAAGGCGCCCGATGCGGAAAAGCTCTCGGCCTATGAGTGCGGCTTCAATGCGTTCGACGACGCCAGAATGAAGTTCGATGTCCGTTTCTATCTCGTCGCGATCCTGTTCATCATATTCGATCTGGAGGTCGCGTTTCTGTTCCCGTGGGCCGTCTCCTTCCACGATGTGGGCTGGTTCGGTTTCTGGTCCATGATGGTGTTCCTGGCGATCCTGACGGTCGGTTTCATCTATGAGTGGAAGAAAGGAGCGCTGGAATGGCAGTAGGCGACAGGCAGACAACGCTGGTGACCCCGCAGCCCCGCGGCGTCATCGACCCCGCCACGGGCAAGCCCGCCGGATCGGGCGATCCGTTTTACGGCGAGATCAACAATGAACTGGCCGACAAGGGTTTCCTCGTCACGTCCACCGACGAATTGATCAACTGGGCGCGCACCGGCTCGCTCATGTGGATGACCTTCGGCCTTGCCTGCTGCGCGGTGGAAATGATGCAGATGTCGATGCCGCGCTATGACGCGGAGCGTTTCGGCTTTGCGCCGCGGGCATCGCCGCGCCAGTCTGACGTCATGATCGTCGCGGGCACGCTGACGAACAAGATGGCGCCTGCGCTTCGCAAGGTTTACGACCAGATGCCGGAGCCGCGCTATGTCATCTCCATGGGGTCGTGCGCAAACGGCGGCGGTTATTATCACTATTCCTATTCGGTCGTGAGGGGTTGCGACCGGGTTGTGCCGGTTGACATCTATGTGCCCGGCTGTCCGCCGACCGCCGAAGCCCTTTTATACGGCGTTTTGCTCTTGCAAAAGAAGATCCGCCGTACGGGAACCATCGAAAGATAGGAAAGGACAGGTCATGAGCGAAGCGCTGCAGGAACTGGTTTCCTATCTGGAAGAGCGCAAGGGCGAGTGCATCACCGGCTCCAATCTGGCTTTCGGCGAACTGACGGTCGGCACAACCCCGCAGAGTGTCGTTTCACTGCTGACTTTCCTGCGTGACGATGCGCAGTGCCAGTTTGTCAATATCACCGATTTGTGCGGCGTCGACTGGCCATCGCGGGTCAGGCGTTTCGATGTCGTTTATCATCTGCTTTCGCCGCGTCAGAACCTGCGCATCCGCGTCAAGCTGGAAGTCGGCGAGGAGGAAACCGTTCCCTCCGTCACGCCGGTTTTTCCGGGCGCGGACTGGTTCGAGCGTGAAGCCTACGATCTGTACGGCATTCTTTTTACCGGTCATCCCGACCTGCGGCGCATCCTGACCGATTACGGTTTTGAGGGACATCCGCTGCGCAAGGATTTTCCGACGACCGGTTTTGTCGAGGTCCGCTATGATGATGAGGTCAAACGAGTCGTTTACGAACCGGTTCAGTTGAAACAGGAGTTCCGTGATTTTGATTTTCTGTCGCCGTGGGAGAGCGCTGAATATGTGCTTCCTGGTGATGAAAAGGCAAGTGAATAGAACGGATTGAGCGGAACCAGGTGATGAACAGCACACAGTCTTCCACCGACGGTCAACGCATCGGCGCGCAATGTCTTTGCGGCAGCGTGCGCTTCTCCGCCGTGCCGGTGAAGGCGCAGACCGATGTGTGCCACTGCGGCATGTGCCGGCGCTGGGCGGCCGGACCGTTCTTTGCCGTCGATTGCGGCGACAGCGTCGTCATCGATTCGGGCGACGGTCTCGAGCGCTACGGATCTTCCGATTGGGGAGAGCGCGGGTTTTGCAGGAAATGCGGAACCTCGCTGTTCTGGAACCTGAAAGGCCAGCAGGCCTGTCATGTGTCGCTTTCGGCTTTCGAGGCGCTGCCGCAGGTCCGGTTTGCGACCGAGATCCTTATCGACGAGAAGCCGGATTGCCACGCGTTTGCCAACGATACGAAGAAGCTGGCCGGAGAGCAGGTGCTCGCGATCTTCGCCGCGGGGCAGGACGAATCCCATGACTGAGCACAGCGTTCGCAATTTCAACATCAATTTCGGGCCGCAGCACCCGGCGGCGCATGGCGTTTTGCGGCTGGTCCTGGAACTGGACGGGGAGATCGTCGAGCGCGTTGACCCGCATGTGGGTCTGCTTCACCGCGGTACGGAAAAACTGATCGAGACGAAAACCTATCTTCAGGCGATTCCTTATTTCGACCGGCTCGACTATGTGGCGCCGATGAACCAGGAGCACGCCTTTGCGCTCGCGGTGGAAAAACTTGCCGGTGTCGAAGTGCCGCAGCGCGGCCAGCTCGTGCGTGTCCTCTATTCCGAGATCGGACGAATCCTTTCCCATCTCCTGAATGTCACCACGCAAGCGCTTGATGTCGGCGCGCTGACGCCGCCGCTGTGGGGATTCGAGGAACGCGAGAAGCTGATGGTGTTTTACGAAAGGGCCTGTGGCGCGCGCATGCACTCGGCCTATATCCGTCCAGGCGGCGTGCATCAGGACCTTCCGGACGAGCTGGTTGAGGATATCGGCAAATGGTGCGATCCGTTCCTCAAGGTCGTTGACGATATTGAAGACCTGTTGACCGGCAATCGCATTTTCAAACAGCGCAATGTCGATATCGGCGTCGTCAAACTCGATGACTGCTGGGCCTGGGGTTTTTCCGGTGTCATGGTCAGGGGGTCGGGGGCTGCCTGGGATCTGCGCCGTTCGCAGCCCTATGAGTGCTACAGCGAACTGGCGTTCGATATTCCGATCGGCAAGAACGGCGACTGCTACGATCGCTACCTGATCCGCATGCAGGAGATGCGCCAGTCGGTCAGGATCATGAAGCAGTGTGTCGAGCGGCTTCTGGGGCACGAGAAAACGGGGCCCGTCTCGTCCATGGATGGAAAGATCGTGCCGCCCAAAAGAAGTGAGATGAAGCGGTCCATGGAAGCCCTGATCCACCACTTCAAACTCTACACCGAGGGCTACCATGTGCCGGAGGGCGAGGTCTATGCGGCGGTCGAGGCGCCGAAAGGCGAGTTCGGCGTTTATCTCGTTTCCGACGGCAGCAACAAGCCCTATCGATGCAAGATCAAGGCGCCGGGTTATGCGCATCTGCAAGCCATGGATTTCATTTGCCGCAACCACATGCTGGCCGATGTCTCCGCAATTCTGGGCTCGCTCGACATCGTATTTGGAGAGGTGGACCGATGATGACCAGATCGTTTTTTGTGGCAGCTTTGAGCACGGTTTCCCTGTTCGGTGTGGCGCAGATCGCCGCGGCGCAGTCGTCCAGCGGTTCCGGTCAATCGATGAAATCACTGCTGCAGCGCGGATTTGAGATCCGGGCGGCTGTTCCCAATGGCAGCCAGTATGTGGTCTTCCTGCAAAAGGGCAAAGCGGCGTATGCTTGTGAATTCAAGACATTGACGTCTTCGCGTTGTGGTGCGATCAATAGCGAGAGCGATTAGGAATGTCCGTACGCCGTCTTGCCGAGGACTCAGTCCAACCCGGGCAATTCCGCTTCAGCCGGGAAAATGCCGCCTGGGTCAAGGCAACGATCAAGAAATACCCGAAGGGCCGCCAGCAATCGGCGGTCATTCCCTTGCTGATGCGTGCGCAGGAGCAGGATGGCTGGGTGACAAAGGCCGCCATCGAATCCGTCGCCGATATGCTGCAGATGCCCTATATTCGTGCCCTGGAAGTGGCGACGTTCTATACGCAGTTCCAGTTGAAGCCCGTCGGCACGCGCGCCCATGTTCAGGTCTGCGGAACGACCCCGTGCATGCTTCGCGGTTCAGAAGATCTCATAAGGGTCTGCAAGCAGAAAATCAGCGAGCGCCCCTTCCATACCAACGAGACCGGGACGCTGTCATGGGAGGAGGTGGAATGTCAGGGCGCATGTGTGAACGCGCCGATGGTGATGATTTTCAAGGACGCCTATGAAGACCTGACACCGGAACAACTGGCTGATATTATTGACAGGTTCGAGGCAGGAGAGGGGCACAACGTCACGCCCGGGCCGCAAAACGGCCGGCACCTGTCGGCACCCGTTGGCGGTCTGACGACCTTGACCGACGAGGCGACGGCGCCGGGCTCCAAAGCCAACGGCAAAGGTGCCGCGAAAGCGCGGAAAAAGCAGGCGGACGCCGCTGTATCGGATGCAGACCGGCCGGCGGCGATGGATGAGCCGGACGAGAAGGACGATCTGAAGATGCTTTCAGGCGTCGGGCCGAAGATCGAGGGGCTGTTGAACTCGATCGGTATCTTCAAATTCGAGCAGGTTGCCGCCTGGCGCCAAGCGGAATGTGCGTGGGTCGACGGTTTCCTGAAGTTCAAGGGCCGCATCGAACGCGAGCAATGGGTCAAGCAGGCCGAGGCGCTCGCTCGGGGCGGTGTCGAGGAATATGTCCGCGTGTTCGGCAGGAAGCCGGGGTAAAAGGGATCGTCATGCTGCAGGACAAGGATCGGATCTTTACCAATATATACGGTCTCAAGGACAAGAGCCTCAAGGGTGCCATGTCGCGCGGACACTGGGACGGCACGAAGGCGCTGATCGAAAAGGGCCGCGACTGGATCATCGACGAGATGAAGACGTCGGGGCTTCGCGGACGCGGCGGGGCGGGTTTCCCGACCGGCCTGAAATGGTCCTTCATGCCGAAGGAATCCGACGGGCGGCCTCACTATCTCGTGATCAATGCGGATGAATCGGAGCCCGGGACCTGCAAGGACCGGGATATCATGCGCAACGATCCGCATACGCTGATCGAGGGGTGTGTGCTTGCCGGTTTCGCCATGGGCGCGCATACGGCCTACATCTATATTCGCGGCGAGTATATGCGCGAGCGCGAAGCGCTTCAGGCGGCCATCGACGCGTGTTACGATGCCGGCCTTCTGGGCAGGAACAATAAATGCGGCTGGGACTTTGACGTCCATGTCCACCACGGAGCGGGCGCCTATATCTGCGGTGAGGAAACGGCTCTGCTTGAAAGCCTCGAGGGCAAGAAGGGCCAGCCGCGCCTGAAGCCGCCGTTTCCGGCCAATGTCGGCCTCTACGGCTGCCCGACCACGGTGAACAATGTCGAATCCATTGCCGTTGCGCCGACGATCCTGCGACGCGGCGGAGCATGGTTCGCGGGCTTCGGCCGGCAGAACAATCACGGCACCAAGCTCTTCTGCGTATCAGGACACGTCAACCAGCCGGCGACCTTCGAAGAGGAAATGTCGATCCCGTTCCGCGAGATGATCGATCGCCATTGCGGCGGCATCCGCGGCGGTTGGGACAACCTGCTTGCCGTCATTCCGGGGGGGTCTTCGGTTGCGTGCGTGCCGGCGGACCAGATCATAGACTGTCCGATGGATTTCGACAGCCTGCGGGATCTGAAATCAGGTCTCGGAACCGCGGCGGTCATCGTCATGGACCGGTCGACGGACATCATCAAGGCCATCGCGCGGCTTGCCTATTTCTACAAGCATGAAAGCTGCGGCCAGTGCACGCCTTGCCGGGAGGGCACGGGCTGGATGTGGCGGGTCATGGAGCGCATGGCCACCGGCAATGCCCGGAAAAAGGAAATCGACATGCTGCTTGATGTCACCAAACAGGTGGAGGGACACACGATCTGTGCGCTTGGGGACGCCGCGGCATGGCCGATCCAGGGCTTGATCCGGCATTTCCGGCCGGAGATCGAGAAACGCATCGACGACTATACGCACAATGCCGGTAAGGCACCGGCGCTTGAGGCGGCCGAATAGGCGGTTGCCGACGGAGCAAGGGGCAGGCGGGAAAACGCGGAACTGGACGAGAAATGGCGAAAATCAAGGTCGACGGAAACGAGATTGAGGTGCCGGACCATTACACGCTTCTGCAGGCGTGTGAGGAAGCCGGTTCGCAGGTGCCGCGTTTCTGTTTTCACGAGCGGCTGTCGATTGCCGGCAATTGCCGCATGTGCCTTGTCGAGGTCAAGGGCGGACCGCCGAAACCGGCCGCGTCCTGCGCGATGGGCGTGCGCGACCTGCGTCCGGGCCCCGATGGCGAGCCGCCGGAGGTCTTCACCAACACGCCGATGGTGAAAAAGGCGCGCGAAGGCGTGATGGAGTTCCTGCTGATCAACCACCCGCTCGACTGCCCGATCTGCGATCAGGGCGGCGAGTGCGATCTGCAGGACCAGGCGATGGCCTTCGGTGTCGATTCCTCGCGCTTCCAGGAGAACAAGCGCGCCGTCGAGGACAAATATATCGGGCCGCTGGTCAAGACCATCATGACGCGCTGCATCCACTGCACGCGCTGCGTCCGCTTCGCCACGGAAGTGGCCGGCATATCCGAGCTTGGTCTTATCGGCCGGGGCGAGGATGCCGAAATCACCACCTATCTGGAACAGGCCATGACGTCCGAGCTGCAGGGCAATGTCATTGACCTTTGCCCGGTCGGGGCGTTGACATCGAAGCCATATGCGTTCCAGGCGCGGCCCTGGGAGCTCAACAAGACCGAGACCATCGACGTGATGGACGCCTGCGGCTCGGCGATCCGTGTCGACACCCGGGGCCGCGAGGTCATGCGCATCATGCCGCGTGTCAATGAGGCCATCAATGAGGAGTGGATATCCGACAAGACGCGCTTTGTCTGGGACGGATTGAAGACGCAGCGGCTCGACCGGCCCTTCGTCAAGCGTGACGGACGCCTGCAGCCGGCAAGCTGGCAGGAGGCCTTCGCCGCGGTCAAACAGGCCGTTGACGGGGCATCCGGTGAGAATATCGGGGCGATCGCGGGAGATCTCGCCAGCGTCGAGGAGATGTTTGCGCTGAAAGCACTGTTGTCCGCGCTGGGTTCGCAGAGTTTTGACTGCCGTCAGGACGGCGTGGCCATCGACCCCGCAAACGGCCGCGCAGGCTACATCTTCAATCCGACGATCGAGGGCATTGAGGAGGCCGACGCGCTGCTGATCATCGGGGCGAACCCGCGGTTCGAGGCATCGGTGCTCAATGCCCGGATCCGCAAGCGCTGGCGCATGGGCGATTTCCCGGTCGCGTTGATCGGTGAGCAGGTCGACCTGCGTTATGCCTATGAGTATCTGGGCGCCGGCCCGGAGACACTGTCCGAGACCATCGCGGGCGGCAACAGGTTCGCGGCCAAGCTGAAACGGGCAAAAAAACCGATGATCATCATCGGGCAGGGCGCCCTGGCGCGTGCCGATGGTGCGGCGGTCCTTTCGCATGCCGCCAGGCTTGCAATGGACGTCAAGGCGGTTTCCGGCGATTGGAACGGCTTTGCCGTGCTTCATACGGCCGCCGGCCGCGTCGGCGGGCTCGATGTCGGTTTTGTTCCCGGCGAGGGCGGTAAGGACGCCGCGACCATGCTGAGGGATGCGGACGTGCTTTTCCTGCTCGGCGCGGATGAGCTCGACATGAGGAAGCGAACATCGGGCTTCACGATCTATATCGGCAGTCATGGCGATGTCGGCGCCCATCATGCCGATGTGATCCTGCCCGGTTCGGCCTATCCTGAAAAATCCGGCATCTACGTGAATACCGAAGGGCGCGTTCAATACAGCCTGCGTGCCGCCTTTGCTCCGGGAGAGGCAAAGGAAGAATGGGCCATCCTGAGGGCGCTCTCCGATGTTCTCGGCAAAAAGCTGCCCTTCGATTCCCTGGCGCAACTGCGGGCCGCACTCATCGAGGCCCATCCGCATTTCGCCGATGCGGATCAGGTTGCCCCGGCGCAGGGCGCGGACATAGAGAAACTTGCAGCCGTCGGCGGCAAGATGGGTGCGGCCGGTTTCAAATCGACCGTTTCCGATTTCTATCTGACAAACCCGATTGCCCGTGCTTCGGCGGTGATGGCCGAGTGCTCGTCACTTGCCCGCGATGCCGGCAAGGTCGCGGCCGAATAGGGGCACGGACAGGATGACCTTTGACGCATTTGTCACAAACTATGTCTGGCCCGCGCTGATCATGATCGGCCAGTCGCTGCTCCTGCTGGTGGCGCTGCTGATATTCATCGCCTATGTCCTTTATGCCGACCGCAAGATCTGGGCGGCCGTGCAGATCCGGCGCGGACCCAATGTTGTCGGTCCCTTCGGCCTGTTCCAGTCTTTCGCCGATCTTCTCAAATTCGTTTTCAAGGAGCCGATTATCCCGGCCGGCGCCAATAAGGGCGTATTCCTGCTCGCGCCCTTGGTTTCGGTCACGCTCGCGCTTGCCGCCTGGGCCGTTATTCCGGTGGCGGAGGGATGGGCGGTCGCGTCCATCAATGTCGGGATTCTCTACGTCTTCGCGATCTCCTCGCTTGAGGTCTACGGCGTTATCATGGGCGGCTGGGCATCCAACTCCAAATATGCCTTTCTGGGCGCGCTGCGGTCCGCGGCGCAGATGGTCTCCTATGAGGTGTCCATCGGTTTTGTCATCATCACAGTCCTGTTGTGTGTGGGTTCATTGAACCTGACCGATATCGTGCTCTCGCAGCAGACCGGCCTTGGCACGATGCTCGGGCTGCCGAACAGTTTCCTCGACTGGCACTGGCTGGCGCTGTTCCCGATGTTCATCGTCTTCTTCATTTCCGCGCTCGCGGAAACCAACCGCCCCCCCTTCGACCTGCCGGAGGCGGAGTCCGAACTCGTCGCCGGCTTCATGGTGGAATACGGCTCCACGCCGTACATGATGTTCATGCTCGGCGAGTATGCGGCCATCGTGCTCATGTGCGCGCTGACGACCATCCTTTTCCTCGGCGGCTGGCTGCCGCCGGTTGACTTCTGGCTGCTGAACTGGGTTCCGGGCATTGTCTGGTTTGTCCTCAAAGTCTGCTTCGTCTTCTTCATGTTCTCGATGGTGAAGGCGTTTGTTCCGCGCTACCGCTACGATCAGCTGATGCGGCTTGGCTGGAAGGTCTTCCTTCCAATCTCGCTTGCAATGGTCGTTATCGTGGCATTCGTGATCAAACTGACCGGCTGGTCGGCCTGAACGGAGGGATAGGAACAATGTCACTTGCACAAGCCGCCAAGTCGGTTTTCCTGAAGGAGTTCGCTGAAGCGTTCGTCCTGTCGATGCGTTATTTCTTCGCGCCGAAGGCGACGGTGAACTACCCTTACGAGAAAGGACCGATCAGCCCGCGTTTCAGGGGCGAACACGCCTTGCGGCGCTATCCCAACGGCGAAGAGCGCTGCATCGCCTGCAAGCTGTGCGAAGCGATCTGCCCGGCGCAGGCCATTACGATTGAAGCCGGGCCGCGCCGCAACGACGGAACACGCCGGGCGGTGCGCTACGACATCGACATGGTCAAATGCATCTATTGCGGTTTCTGCCAGGAGGCCTGTCCGGTGGATGCGATTGTCGAGGGGCCGAATTTCGAATTTGCGACTGAAACCCGTGAGGAACTGTATTACGACAAGGACAAGCTCCTTGAGAACGGGGATCGGTGGGAGCGGGAAATCGCTCGCAATATGGAATTGGACGCTCCCTATCGGTGAGCGCCCGGTCGCGCTGCCGGGGGGCGGCGCGGCACGTCAAGTCTGACGCCGGCCATCCGGCGTTCAATTCGGAAGCCGGTGTACCCGAACCGGTTTCGGGGGAAATAAAAGGCACGGATCATGGGTCTCCAGGCTCTGTTTTTCTACCTGTTTTCAGCGATCGCCATCGCGGCGGCGTTCATGGTCATATCGGCGCGCAACCCGGTGCATTCGGTGTTGTTCCTGATATTGACCTTCTTCAATGCCGCGGCGCTGTTCCTGCTGGCCGGCGCGGAGTTCCTGGCGTTGATCCTGGTGGTTGTCTATGTGGGCGCCGTTGCGGTGCTGTTCCTGTTCGTCGTCATGATGCTGGATATCGATTTTGCCGAACTTCGCTCGGGCGTCATGGAATATGCTCCGGTCGGCGCGCTGATCGGCTTCATTCTGGCCGCCGAGCTGGTTCTGGTGCTTGCGAGCAATGCCTTCACCGTGGAGCCGGTGGCCGATGCGACGCAGCCCATTCCCGATCTTAATGAGGTCTCCAACACCCAGGCGCTGGGGAACATTCTCTACACGGATTACGTCCATTTCTTCCAGGCGGCGGGCATGATCCTCCTGGTCGCGATGATCGGCGCCATCGTGCTGACGCTGCGGCACAAGGAAAACGTGAAACGGCAGGATATCACGGCACAGGTGGCGCGCACGCCTGAAACGGCGATTGAGGTTGTCGACGTGAAGCCCGGGCAGGGCATTTAGGCGATTGGGAACAAGTATGGAAATCGGACTTGCCCATTATCTGACGGTCGGTGCCATCCTGTTCACGCTCGGCGTGTTCGGCATTTTCCTGAACCGTAAGAACGTCATTGTCATACTGATGTCGATCGAGCTGATCCTGCTGGCGGTGAACCTTAACTTTGTGGCGTTCGCGCAGCATCTCAACGATCTGGTCGGGCAGGTCTTCGCGCTGTTCGTGCTGACCGTCGCCGCGGCCGAGGCGGCCATAGGGCTGGCGATCCTTGTTGTCTTCTACCGCAATCGCGGCTCGATTGCCGTGGAAGACGTAAACATGATGAAGGGCTGAGCGGACGATGTATCACGTCATTGTATTCTTCCCTCTGCTGGGCGCCATCATTGCCGGGTTCTTCGGCCGCTCCATCGGGGCACGTGCCTCCGAATACCTGACCTGCGGCATCATGGTTATTGTCGCGTTCCTGTCGTGGATCGCCTTCTTCCGGGTGGCGCTCGGCCATGGCGACCTGATCCGGATCGATGTTCTGCCGTGGATCGTCGCAGGAACGCTGGACATCGACTGGGCGTTTCGCATCGACACGCTGACCGCCGTCATGCTGGTGGTGGTCAATACGGTCTCCTGCCTGGTGCATATCTATTCGATCGGATACATGCACCACGATCCGCATCGCCCGCGCTTCTTTTCCTATCTGTCGCTGTTCACCTTCGCCATGCTGATGCTGGTGACGTCGGACAATCTTGTCCAGATGTTCTTCGGCTGGGAGGGCGTCGGTCTGGCCTCATATCTCCTGATCGGTTTCTGGTACAAAAAACCCTCGGCCAATGCGGCGGCGATAAAGGCGTTCATCGTCAACCGCGTCGGCGACTTCGGCTTCTCGCTTGGCATATTCGGCGTCTTTGTCCTGTTCGGCTCGGTGTCCTTGGATGTCATCTTCGCCGGCACGGCGGATTTCTTTCCGACCGCGGAAGCGCGAAATGCGGACGCACTCTTCGAGTTCTTCGGCATTCAAATGAACAAGGGCGATGCCCTGACGACCGTCTGCATTCTGCTCTTCATCGGTGCGATGGGCAAATCCGCGCAGTTCCTGCTGCACACCTGGCTGCCGGATGCGATGGAAGGTCCGACGCCTGTCTCCGCGCTTATCCATGCGGCCACCATGGTGACCGCGGGTGTCTTCATGGTGGCGCGCATGTCGCCGATCTTCGAGCTCTCGACCGATGCGCTGACCGTGGTGGTGATCATCGGTTCCGTTACCGCGTTCTTCGCCGCGACCGTGGGTCTCGTCCAGAACGACATCAAGCGGGTGATTGCCTATTCGACCTGTTCGCAGCTTGGCTACATGTTTGTCGCGCTCGGTATCGGCGCCTATGGCGCCGGCATCTTCCACCTGTTCACGCACGCTTTCTTCAAGGCGCTTTTGTTCCTGGGCGCCGGCTCGGTGATCCATGCGGTGTCCGATGAACAGGACATGCGCCGTATGGGCGGTCTGAGGAAGCATATTCCGACGACCTACTGGATGATGATCATCGGAACGCTGGCGCTGACCGGGGTCGGTATCCCGTTTACGGCGCTTGGAACGGCCGGGTTTTTCTCCAAGGACGCGATTATCGAATCGGCCTTTGTCGCGCACAATCCGGCGGCCGGCTTTGCCTTTGTGATGCTTGTCGTCGCAGCGGCCTTTACCAGCTTCTATTCCTGGCGGCTGATCTTCATGACCTTCCACGGCAAGCCGAGAGCTTCGTCGGATGTCATGCATCATGTGCACGAGTCGCCGATGGTCATGCTCGCGCCGCTCTTCATCCTGGCGGCCGGCGCGCTGTTTGCCGGCGTGATTTTCATCGGCGATTTCTTCGGCTACCATTACGAGACCTTCTGGAACGGGGCACTGTTCACGCTGCCCGACAACCATATCGTCCATGAATTCCACAATGTCCCGGCGTGGGTGAAGATGAGCCCGGTCGCGGCGATGCTGGTCGGCCTCGCGGTTGCCTGGCTCTTTTATATCCGTTCGCCGCAGATACCGAAGGAACTGGCGGTCCAGCACCGCGGCCTCTACCAGTTCCTGCTCAACAAATGGTACTTCGATGAGCTTTACGACATCCTGTTCGTGCGCTCCTCCAAGTGGCTTGGCCACTTCCTGTGGACAAAAGGCGACGGTTGGCTCATTGACGGCTTTGGGCCCGACGGAATCGCAAGGCGCGTTCAACAGATTACCGGCCGCGTCGTGCGATTGCAGACCGGATATCTTTATCACTATGCCTTCGCGATGCTGATCGGTCTTGCCGCGCTGATCACGTGGATGATGCTCGGGAGTGCCGTGTAATGATTGACTGGCCGATCCTTTCAACGGTCACATTTATTCCGCTTGTCGGCGTACTCCTGATCCTGCTGATCCGCGACGACAACGAAACGGGACGCCGCAACATTCGCAATGTGGCGCTGATCGTTACCTCGTTCAACTTCCTGCTCTCGCTGGTCGTCTGGGCGGCCTTCGACGATTCGGACGTCGGCTTCCAGATGGTCGAGAAGGCGCAATGGCTGGATTCGGGCATTGCCTATCACATGGGTGTCGACGGCATCTCGGTGCTGTTCGTGGTGCTGACCGCCTTCCTCATGCCGCTGTGCGTGCTGGCAAGCTGGGAAACGATTGAGCAGCGGCTGAAGGCGTACATGATCGCCTTCCTTATCCTGGAAACGCTGGTGATCGGCGCCTTCTGCGCGCTCGATATCGTGCTGTTCTACGTCTTCTTCGAAGGCGGCCTTATTCCGATGTTCATCATCATCGGCGTATGGGGCGGGCAGCGCCGCATCTATGCGGCCTTCAAGTTCTTCCTCTACACGCTTGTCGGCTCCGTGCTGATGCTGCTGGCCATCATGGCCATGTACTGGAATGCCGGCACCACCTCGATACCGGAGATGCTGGCGCACAATTTCCCGGTCGGCATGCAGCACTGGCTGTGGCTGGCGTTCTTTGCGTCCTTCGCGGTCAAGCTTCCGCTCTGGCCGGTTCATACCTGGCTGCCGGATGCCCACGTGGAGGCGCCGACGGCGGGATCGGTCGTGCTTGCCGGGATTCTGTTGAAACTCGGCGGATACGGCTTCATCCGCTTCTCGCTGCCGATGTTTCCCGTCGCCTCCGTCGATCTGTGGCCGCTCATCTTCACCCTGTCGGTTGTCGCCATCATCTGGGCTTCGCTGGTTGCGATGATGCAGCAGGATGTGAAGAAGCTGATCGCCTACTCCTCCGTCGCCCACATGGGCTATGTGAAGATGGGTATCTTTTCCGCGAACGCGCAGGGCGTTACGGGAGCGATATACACAATGCTCTCGCACGGTCTGGTCTCCGCCGCGCTCTTCCTTTGTGTCGGCGTTATCTATGACCGCGCCCATACGCGCGAAATCGCCGCCTATGGCGGGCTCGTCAACAATATGCCGAAATATGCCGTGGTGTTCATGGTCTTTTCCATGGCGAATGTCGGATTGCCGGGAACCTCCGGCTTCGTCGGCGAGTTCCTTGTTCTGATCGGTGCGTTCCAGGTCAGCAGCTGGATCGCCATCTTCGCGACCCTCGGCGTCATCCTGTCGGCAGCCTATATGCTGTGGCTGTACCGGCGGGTGATCTTCGGCGCGCTGGAAAAGGAGAACCTCAAGTCTTTGCTCGACTTGTCGACCCGCGAGAAGGTGATCCTCTATCCGCTTGCGGTCCTTATCATTTTCTTCGGCGTCTATCCGCTGCCGGTCTTCGATGTGACGGGCGTGACGGTCGATGCGCTGATCAACAATTACAACGCCGCGCTTGAGGCCGCCGACGGCCTGGCGCTCGCGGACTGACGAAGGATACCCGCGACATGACGCCTGAACTCCTCGTAGCAAGCCTGCAGCTGACCATTCCGGAACTGATGCTTGCCGTCGGTTCGATGGCGCTGCTGATGATCGGGGTCTTTTCCGGCAACCGTTCCTCGACCATGGTGACCGGGCTTGCGGTGGCCCTGCTGATCATTTCGGGACTGTGGCTGGTGCTCGTTTCGGACGAAGGCCTGGCCTTTGGCGGTTCGTTCATCCAGGATCCGTTTGCCCGTTTCATGAAAGTGCTGACCCTGATCGGGTCCATCACCGCGATGGTGATGGCCGTCGGCCATGCGCAGGAGGAGCAGATCGACCGGTTCGAGTTCCCGGTCCTTATCGTGCTTGCGACACTCGGCATGATGATGATGATCTCGGCCAACGACCTGATTGCGCTCTATCTCGGCATCGAACTGCAGTCGCTGGCGCTTTACGTGATTGCCGCGATCAACCGCGACAGCGCCCGTTCGACGGAGGCGGGGCTGAAATATTTTGTTCTCGGTGCGCTGTCATCGGGCATGCTGCTTTACGGCGCGTCGCTGATTTACGGCTTCACCGGACATATCGGATTTGAAGAGATCGCCGAAACCCTGGCGAGCGGCGATCGCTCGCTCGGCGTCATCTTCGGCCTCGTCTTCCTGCTTGCCGGTATTGCCTTCAAGATATCGGCGGTGCCCTTCCACATGTGGACGCCGGACGTCTATGAGGGCGCACCGACGCCGGTCACGGCTTTCTTTGCCGCCGCGCCCAAGATCGCCGCCATGGCCATGCTCGTGCGCATTGTGATCGAAGCCTTCGAACCGGTTGCGCCGGACTGGCAGCAGATCATCGTCTTTGTCGCGATTGCCTCCATGGTGCTTGGGGCCTTCGCCGCGATCGGTCAGCGCAATATCAAGCGGCTGATGGCCTATTCGTCCATCGGACATATGGGATACGCGCTTGTCGGGCTGGCGGCCGGATCCCAGGTCGGCGTGCGCGGCGTCGCGATCTACATGCTGATCTACATGGTGACGACCCTTGGAACCTTCGCCTGCATCCTCGCCATGCGGCGAAAGGAAGAGGGCAATGTCGAGCAGATCGACGACCTGTCGGGGCTGGCTTCGACGAATCCCCTGATGGCAACGCTGCTCACCGTTTTCATGTTCTCCCTTGCCGGAATTCCGCCGCTGGCCGGGTTCTTCGCCAAGTATTTCGTTTTCCTCGCGGCGATCGAATCCGGGCTCTACGCGCTGGCGGTTATCGGTGTCCTGGCCTCGGTCGTGGGCGCCTATTACTACCTGCGGGTCGTCAAGATCATGTGGTTCGACGAAGCAGGCGGCAGTTTTGTTCCCGTTTCCGGCGAATTGCGGCTGGTCATGAGCGTGTCGGGTCTGTTCGTGCTCGGCTATGTCCTGGTCGGCGGGCCGATCGGACAGGCCGCCGGCGTTGCGGCCAAGACGCTGTTTATCGCCGGGTGACCGATTGAACGGCCCGGCTTTGGAATTCAGGCATATCGCGCTCGGGGACGTCGACTCGACAAATCTGGAATGTCTGCGCCGCGCGCGTGAGGGCGATCAGGGCGGCTTGTGGGTCACGGCCAACCGGCAAATCAAGGGCCGCGCGCGACGCGGCCGCGGATGGGTTTCCGAGCCCGGCAACCTCTATTCCTCTCTTCTGCTGATCGACCCCGCCGAACCCGCCGCGCTTGCCAGCCTTCCGCTCGCCGTCGCGGTCGCCGTGCACGGGGCTGTCCGGAGGGTTTTGCCGCAAGGCGCGGCAAAACCGACGATCAAGTGGCCGAACGATGTTCTGATAGGCGGCGCGAAGGTATCCGGCATCCTCCTGGAAGGCGAGAGTCTCGCCAATGGACACAGGGCGGTGGTGATTGGCTGCGGCATCAATGTGCAACACGCGCCGCAGGGCGTTATATACCCGACAACGACCCTTCAGGCGCAAGGCGCCGCCGCTTCGGCCGAAGAGCTTTTTGCAAGGCTTTACCAGTCGATGGGTGAAACGCTTGCGGCCTGGAACCGCGGGCGCGGCATCTCGTCCATAAGACAGGCTTGGCTTGAGAATGCCGAAGGGTTAGGAAAGACGATCACGGTCAACCTGCCTGCGGAGTCCATTACGGGCACATTCAGGGACATTGATCAGTCCGGTTGCCTGGTGCTTGTCGACAAGGACAAACGGATCAAAACGATTGCGGCCGGAGATGTGTTCTTCGGTCAGTCGAACTCAAACGCGCTGTAGATAACATGTCATCCAAGGACGAACTCGTATTCCTGCCGCTCGGCGGCGTCGGCGAAATCGGCATGAACCTGGCGCTCTACGGCTTCGGGCCGAAGGGGCGGCGCGAATGGCTGATGGTGGATTGCGGCGTCACATTTCCCGGGCCGGAACTGCCGGGTGTCGATCTTGTACTGCCCGATATCCGCTATATCGAAGACGAGAAAATCGACCTCAAGGCCATCGTCATCACCCATGCGCATGAGGATCATTACGGCGCGCTCGCCGAGCTCTGGCCCTATCTTGGCGCGCCGGTCCATGTGACGCCGTTCACGGCCGGAATGCTGGAAGCCAAGCGGGCCTATGAGGGTGACGTGGAGGCCGTTCCCGTCACGATATTCAACGCCGGCGACACGTTTCACGTCGGGCCGTTTTCCATTGAAGCGATTGCGGTCAGCCATTCCATCCCGGAACCGGTTTCGCTCGTCATCTCGACACCGGCGGGCCGTGTTATCCATACGGGAGACTGGAAGGTCGATGAAGCGCCGTCCCTCGGGCCGCTTGCCGACGAGGAGCGGTTCCGGGCCGTGGGCGACGAGGGCGTTCTGGCGCTTGTCTGCGATTCAACCAATTCTCTGCGTGACGGCGTATCGCCGTCGGAAGAGGATGTCGGGCGCAGCCTTCAAAGCATCATCAGCGCCGCGCGGGGCCGGGTCGCCATAACCACCTTTTCATCGAATGTCGGCCGCATCCGCTCCGTCGCCGAGGCCGCGCGGGATGCGGGCCGGAGGGTCATGCTGCTGGGCAGTTCGATCAAACGCGTGGTCGATGTCGCGACGGATCTCGGCTATATGGACGGGCTTCCACCCTTTGCCGACGAAGACGAGTTCGGCCTGATCGAGCGTGACAAGATCGTTATCATACTGACCGGCAGTCAGGGCGAGGCGCGTGCGGCGCTGGCCAAGATCGCCCGCGATGAAATGCGGCGGGTCATGCTCAATGCCGGCGACACCGTCGTCTTTTCATCACGCACAATTCCGGGCAACGAAAAGCCCATTCTCGATATCAAGAACGCCTTGATCGATCAGGGTATCGATATCGTCACCGATGACGACGCCCTGGTGCATGTCTCCGGTCACCCGAGACGCAACGAACTGCGGCAGATGTATGAATGGACGCGTCCGCAGATCGTCGTTCCGGTCCACGGGGAGGCGGCGCATCTCGTCGGGCAGGCGCAGTTTGCCGGTGAGTGCGGCATCGGGACCGTTCCGCCCGTGCGCAATGGCGATGTGCTTCGTCTCGCGCCTGGACCTGCCGAAATCATCGATGAAGTGCCGCACGGGCGGATTTTCAAGGACGGCGATCTGATCGGCGACTTCGATGAGATGGGGATTGGTGAGCGGCGCAAGCTGTCCTATGTCGGACATATCGCCGTGAATGTGATCCTCAGCGGCAAATATGAGATTATCGGCAATCCTTCCGTGAAACCCAACGGTTTGCCCGAGGCCGATGAAAACGGCGACCTGCTCTCTGACCGGCTTGAGGAGGCGGCGGTCAGTGCGGTTGAGAGTATCCCGCGGGTTCGCAGGCGCGATCTCGATGTGGTGCGTGAATCCGTGCGTCGCGCCGTTCGGGCGGCGGCGCGGGACATCTGGGGCAAGAAGCCGGTCATGACCGTCTTTGTCACAAAGGTATAGGACGATGGATGGGAGGCAGTCAGAATGATCGGCAGGTTGAACCATGTGGCGATTGCCGTTCCGGACCTTGAAAAGGCGGCAACCGTTTATCGCTCTGCGTTGGGAGCGGCGGTCTCCGAGGCACAGGCGCTGCCCGAGCACGGCGTCACCGTCGTGTTCGTCGAGCTCGACAACACCAAGGTCGAACTGCTTGAACCGCTCGGCGACAATTCGCCGATTGCGTCCTACCTGGAAAAAAACCCGGCCGGCGGCATGCATCATATCTGCTATGAGGTGCCCGACATCATTGCCGCGCGTGACCGTCTGACGACCGGCGGCGCGCGAATTCTCGGCGACGGCGAACCGAAGATCGGTGCGCACGGAAAGCCTGTCCTGTTCCTGCATCCCAAGGATTTTTGCGGAACGCTCGTCGAACTGGAGCAGATCTGAAAAAGATGGCCATTCTGAACGCGATCGCAATCTATTTCATAATCTGGTGGATCACGCTTTTCGCGGTGCTGCCGATCGGTGTGCGCACCCAGGCCGACGAGCGCGATGTGACACTGGGGACAACCGAAAGCGCGCCGTTGCGATTGCGGATGCGCAGGAAGCTCCTCATGACGAGCATTGTCGCGGCGATCATATTCGCCGTCTATTTCATAGTGACCGAAGCGATCGGCTTCTCGGTCGATTCCATTCCGCGCATCGTGCCCGATTTCTCTGAGCGCTAGCGCTTCATGACGGGTTTTTCAAAGTAGACACGATCGAAACCCGCCTCGGTTTTCCTGCCGGTTTCCCGGTATCCCAATGCCGGATAAAGCGCCATGTTCGCCGTCATCTTCTCATGGGTGAAAAGGCGGACGGCCCTGACGCCCGCGTCCGCGGCCCGCGCCTCGACGAAATCGATCAATTGCCGGCCGTAGCCATGACCATGATGCGCCGGGTCGACGGCGACACTCCAAAGAAGCATGCAGTCGTCCTGCGGGTAGAAGACAACATGCCCCCGCGGATCCGGATCGCAGATGAGATACACGTTTTCCCTGGCTACGAGCTCGGCATAATCGGCGATCATGGGTTTTGGCTCGCGGCCAATCACCTCGATGTAGGGCTGGTAGGCCGCACGCGCGCACTCCACAACAGATGCCACGTCGGATGGGAGGGCGCAGCGGAATTCAGCCATATTGCAATACCTCTTTTGAAATCAAACCGTTGGATGTGTGCAATGAGCCAATTGCTTGGCGGTTGAGTGTCACAATACTGATCCGGCAGTATTTTCCGCAGATCATCTTCTTCTTCTGACAGCAAAAAAAAACAAGGCACGGAGCCTTGTATTTTAAGTATCGCGTCGATCATTCGCCGACTACTCGGCGGCTGCAGGTCAACCCGCGCCCTAGATCCATCCTCCCAAGACTTTGACCGCGAAACGGACCGGGATCATTTGTCCCTGCCTCATTGGAGGTGAAAACTAGCCCATTGTTTCCTTGCTGTCACCTGAAAAGTGACATTTTTATCGCGGTCGAGATTTTTTTTTGATCTACATTCAAAATAGACCTCGCCGCCGGCGGAAGCACTCATTCGCAAACGCGGCGGGTTTCCTTCTATTCGCCGAGCCGCTAATACAACTATCGTCTTACCGCTATTTCGCCTGATTCCCCGGTCAGGCGGATTTCCTGACCCGGATTTAGAGATGCGCCTGTCCCGCTTTTTCCTGCCCATTCTCAAAGAGAACCCCAAAGAGGCCGAGATCGTTTCGCACCGGCTGATGCTGCGCGCCGGAATGATCCGTCAGCAATCGGCCGGGATTTATTCGTGGCTGCCGCTTGGCAAGAGGGTGCTTGAAAAGGTCAACGACATTGTGCGTGACGAGCAGAACCGGGCCGGCGCCATTGAAATCCTCATGCCGACGATCCAGTCCGCGGAGCTGTGGCAGGAAAGCGGGCGGTATGACGACTACGGACGCGAGATGCTGCGCATTTCGGACCGTCAGGACCGGCCGATGCTTTACGGCCCCACCAATGAAGAGATGGTGACGGATATCTTCCGCGGCTATGTGCGCTCCTACAAGGACCTGCCGCTCAATCTCTATCATATCCAGCTCAAGTTCCGCGACGAGATCCGGCCGCGCTTCGGCACCATGCGTTCGCGCGAATTCCTCATGAAGGATGCCTATTCCTTCGACATCGATCAGGATGCGGCGCGTCATGCCTATAACCGGATGTTCGTCGCCTATCTGCGGACTTTCGCGCGCATGGGCCTTTCCGCGGTCCCGATGCGCGCGGACACCGGGCCGATCGGCGGAGATCTCAGTCATGAGTTCATTATCCTCGCCGATACCGGAGAATCGGAGGTTTTCTGTCACCGGGACTATCTCGGCTTCGAGGTGCCTGGCGAAGACACCGATTTTGACGATGTCTCCGGGCTGCAGGAGATTGTCGACAAGTGGACGTCGCTTTACGCTGCGACATCCGAAATGCATGATGAAGCGGAGTTCGCAAAGGTCGAGGACGGTGCGCGATTGTCGGCCCGGGGCATCGAGGTCGGTCATATCTTCTATTTCGGGACAAAATACTCCGAACCGATGGGCGCCAGGGTCATGGGCCCGGACGGAAAGGAACATCCGGTCCACATGGGGTCCTACGGTATCGGTCCGACGCGTCTGGTGCCCGCGATCATCGAGGCGTCGCATGACGAGGCGGGCATCATCTGGCCCGAGAACGTCGCGCCGTTCGATCTCTCGATCATCAACATGAAGGCCGGAGACGAGGCCTGCGAGGCGGCAGGCAACCGGCTCTACGGCGAACTGGCGCGGGCAGGCCGCGATGTGCTCTACGATGACCGCGATGAACGGGCAGGCGCGAAATTCGCGACAGCCGATCTGATCGGCGTTCCGTGGCAAATCGTCGTCGGTCCGCGGTCAATCGCAAACGGCGAGGTCGAGGTCAAAGACAGGCGGACCGGAGACCGGGAAAACCTTTCTGTGGAAGCGGCGATCAACCGCTTCTCTTCCGGCGGCTGACAAGGATGAGCGGCGACATAGCACAGACGGCACAAGCAACGGCAAAAAGCGCCGGCAAACCGGCGTCGGGGCCGTTTTGCGCCTACGAACGCATGATCGCCTGGCGTTATCTCCGATCGCGCCGCCGCGAGGCCTTTATCTCGGTCATCGCCGGTTTCTCGTTCCTGGGTATCATGCTGGGCGTGGCAACGCTGATCATCGTCATGGCGGTGATGAACGGTTTCCGCGGCGAACTGATCGACCGCATTCTCGGCGTCAACGGCCATATCACGGTTCAGCCCATTGACGAGCCTTTCAACGACTACAATACGCTGGCGCAGAAGCTTGCCGCCGTCGATGGCGTGCGTGCCGCCATTCCGATGATTGACGGTCAGGCGCTGGTGACGGGTTACCGCGATGCGGGAACCGGCGCGCTGGTCAGGGGCATCCGCGCCGATGACCTGACAAAGCTGGGCGGCGTGGCGGACAATATCCTGTCCGGAGACCTCGTCGGTTTCGCGGCGGGCGAGGGGTTGCTTGTCGGCTCGCGTCTGGCATCGAACCTTGGCCTTGGCGTCGGCGATACGATCAAGCTCATATCCCCGGAAGGCGACGTGACGCTCTTGGGCGTGACGCCGCGCATCAAGTCCTATCCCGTCACCGGCATCTTCGAGATCGGCATGTCGGAATACGATGCATCGATGATCTTCATGCCGCTCGAGGAGTCGCAGCTTTATTTCAATTCGGACGGGCTGGTGCAGTCGATCGAATTGTTCATCGATGATCCGGACAGGGTGGACGAGGTCCGGCCGCTTCTGGAGGCCGCCGCCGGACGGCAGGTCTATATCAGCGACTGGCGGCAGCAGAACCGAACGTTCTTTTCCGCGCTCGAGGTCGAGCGCAATGTGATGTTCATGATTTTGACCCTGATCGTGCTGGTTGCCGCGCTCAACATCATCTCCGGCCTGATCATGCTGGTGAAGGACAAGGGGCACGATATCGCCATCCTTCGCACGATGGGTGCCACGTCGGGCGCGATCCTGCGGATATTCTTCATGACCGGAGCCGCCATCGGCGTGACGGGGACCGTGGCGGGTTTTGTTCTCGGCGTTATTGTCTGCTGGAACATTGAATCGATCCGGCAGTTCTTCTCGTGGCTTTCCGGTACGACCATCTTCGATCCCGAGCTTTATTTTCTCAGCCAGTTGCCGGCGGATATGAATGCGGGCGAGACCGTGGCGGTGCTGATCATGGCGCTCGTGCTTTCATTCCTGGCAACCTTGTTTCCTGCCTGGCGCGCCTCGCGGCTCGATCCGGTCGAGGCACTGCGGTACGAGTAGGATGTACGAATGAGCGGCGATGCGGTCCTTCGGATTGAGGGCGTTGAGAAAAACTACGAGCAGGGCGGCAATATCCTGTCGATCCTGCAGGGGGCGGATTTCAGCCTGAACCGGGGCGAGACGGTCGCTCTCGTCGCGCCGTCGGGCGCCGGCAAATCGACCCTTCTGCATGTCGCCGGGCTGCTGGAACATCCGACCGCGGGCGAAGTCTACGTGGCGGGAAGGGCTTCAAGCGGGCTGGGGGACGACGCGCGAACGGCCATGCGCCGTTCCGACATCGGCTTTGTCTATCAGTTCCACCATCTGTTGCCGGAATTTACAGCGCTTGAAAATGTCATGATGCCCCAGATGATCGCGGGGCTTTCCCACAAGGATGCATCCGACCGGGCACGTCAGCTGCTCGACTATATGCGGATCGGCCACCGCGCGGATCACCGGCCGGCGGAACTGTCCGGCGGCGAGCAGCAAAGGGTCGCGATCGCGCGGTCCGTGTCCAATGCGCCGCTGATCCTCCTGGCAGACGAGCCGACGGGCAATCTCGACCCGGTGACGGCGGGCTATGTGTTCGAAGCCCTCAATGCGCTGGTGCGCCAGTCGGGTCTTGCCGCGCTCATCGCGACCCACAATCACGATATCGCTGCGATGATGGACCGGCGTGTGACGCTGCAGGAAGGCAGGGTCGTTGAATCCTGAGCGTGCGGCTGGGCGGTACGGTGTGACATTCTCCTTAAAAACCGGAATGCGCTTTGCTCTAACGTCACGGCGGTTGTCCGGGCGCGTGTTTACCTGTCCTTAATCACGATGCACTATTCGCTTGACTACGGAACAAGAAAAGAACAAAATACAAACATAGGCGGAATAAGGAGGAACATATGTTCGATTTTGCCAAAGACTGTGCTGCTTTTGCCTCCATGCTGATGTTTGTGACCAGCCTGACAATCGTATTCATGTCGCTCTGACGGGAGCGACTTTGACGCGGCCGAAAATCTGCTGCGCCATCCGCCGGTACACCCGGTCCACACCATGAATGAGAAGGCCTGCCGCCGGTCCCCAGAAGGCCGAACCTATGCCGAAGGCCGAAAGGCCCGAGGCGGTGACGGCGAATGTGGCACAGCGCCAGCGCCCGTCCGGGCGGTCGTTTTACACGGTTCGGGATCGGCTTTTGTGTGGATTGAGGCGTTCCTTGCGGTATGCGATTGCGATTGCTGCTAGATTGTCCTTTGGGCAGGAATCGGCTCGATGACAGCGATACTGAGGCGGCAAGCTATGGACGGCAAAGAACAAGAGGCGCATTCGAATGGTGCGAGGGGCCCCGGCTTCGTGCATCTGCGGGTCCATTCGGCCTATTCGCTTCTTGAGGGGGCCCTGCCTCTCAAGACCATCATCTCAAAGGCCGTTCAGGACCGCCAGCCGGCGCTCGGCATAAGCGACAGCAACAACCTCTTTGGCGCATTGGAGTTCTCCGTCAAGGCCGCCGAGCAGGGGCTCCAACCCATATTGGGCTGCAAGCTCGACATCGATATGGAGGACGAGGAGGCCGGGGGGCGCAGTCAGCGTGACCGTCTGGCGGAGCGGCCATCGATCATTCTGATCGCCATGAACGCGGCCGGCTATACCGGGCTCGTCGAACTGGTCAGCCGGGCCTATCTGGAGGGCTCAGGCACCGATACCGCGCATATTGCCCTGTCCTGGCTTTCACAGGCCGGCACGGACGGCCTTGTGTGTTTGACCGGCGGCACGGATGGCCCGGTGGACAGTGCTGTTTCAAACGAGGCGGGCGCGCAGGCGGCGGAACGTCTCGACCGGCTGAAGGCGCTTTTCGGCGACCGGCTTTACATGGAACTCCAGCGGCCGACCGGTTTCGATCGCGCGCATGAAAACCGCATGCTCGCGCTGGCCTATGACGGATCGGTTCCGATTGTCGCAACCAACGAGGCCTTCTTCCCGTCGCCCGGCGATTTTGACGCCCATGACGCGCTGATGGCGGTCGCACACAATGCCGTGGTTTCCGACGACAGCCGCTTCCGGCTGACGCCCGACCACTATTTGAAGACCCGCGGCGAAATGCAGGCCCTCTTTGCGGACCTTCCCGAGGCGCTCGACAACTCGGTCGAGATCGCGCGGCGCTGTTCCCATATTCTCGACACGCGCGCGCCCATCCTGCCGAGGTTTACCGGCGTTTCCGATGACGCGGAGGAAGCCGAGCGCGCCGAGGCGGCCGAGCTGCGCAGTCAGGCCGAGGAAGGGCTGGACCAGCGGCTGGAGGAGCTCGGTTGCGCGCAAGGCTTCGAGGAGAGCGACTATCGCGAGCGGCTGGATGTGGAACTCG
Organism: Hoeflea sp.; assembly: GCF_984452065.1. Taxonomy (NCBI): domain Bacteria; kingdom Pseudomonadati; phylum Pseudomonadota; class Alphaproteobacteria; order Hyphomicrobiales; family Rhizobiaceae; genus Hoeflea; species Hoeflea sp. The sequence continues at coordinate 25,361 of NZ_CFHWAF010000018.1, forward strand.
GCATCATCGAGCGCATGCGCTTTCCGGGCTACTTCCTGATCGTTGCCGACTTCATCAAATGGGCGAAAGCACATGACATTCCGGTCGGTCCGGGCCGCGGTTCGGGTGCCGGCTCGCTGGTTGCCTATGCGCTGACGGTGACCGATGTCGATCCGCTGCGCTTCTCGCTGCTGTTCGAGCGGTTTCTTAATCCGGAGCGCGTGTCGATGCCGGATTTCGATATCGATTTCTGCCAGGACCGGCGCGACGAGGTGATCCGCTACGTGCAGGAGAAATACGGCCGCGAGCAGGTCGCGCAGATCATCACGTTCGGATCGCTGCAGGCCCGCGCGGCGCTGCGCGATGTCGGGCGCGTGCTTGAAATGCCCTACGGGCAGGTGGACCGGATCTGCAAACTGGTCCCGAACAATCCGGCCAATCCGACGCCGCTGCACAAGGCGATCGAGGAGGAGCCGAAACTGAGGGAGGAGGCCGACAAGGAGCCGGTTGTGGCGCAACTCCTCGATATCGCCCAGAAGATCGAGGGTCTCTACCGCCACGCGTCCACCCATGCGGCGGGGATCGTGATCGGCGACCGGCCGCTGTCAAAGCTCGTCCCGATGTATCGCGATCCGCGTTCCGACATGCCGGTGACCCAGTTCAACATGAAGTGGGTGGAGCAGGCGGGGCTGGTGAAGTTCGACTTCCTCGGCCTGAAGACATTGACCGTCCTGCAAACGGCGGTGGATTTCATTCAGGAGCGCGGCATCGAGATCAATCTCGGTGCCTTGCCGCTGGATGACCAGGAAACCTACAACATGCTCGCACGGGGCGAGACGGTCGGCGTCTTCCAGGTGGAAAGCGCCGGCATGCGCAAGGCGCTGATCGGCATGCGGCCGGACCGTATTGAAGACATCATTGCGCTGGTCGCCCTTTACCGGCCGGGTCCGATGGAAAACATCCCGGTCTACAATGCCCGCAAGCATGGTGAGGAGGAGGTGGCCGGGATCCATCCGAAGATCGATTATCTGCTCGAAGAGACCCAGGGCGTGATCGTCTATCAGGAACAGGTGATGCAGATCGCGCAGGTGCTGTCCGGCTATTCGCTCGGCGAGGCCGACATGCTGCGCCGCGCGATGGGCAAGAAGATCAAGGAGGAGATGGACAAGCAGCGCAGCCGCTTCGTCAGCGGAGCGGTGGAAAACGGCGTCACCAAACCCCAGGCCGACCTGATCTTCGATCTGCTGGCGAAATTCGCCAATTACGGCTTCAACAAGTCGCATGCGGCTGCCTACGGCATCGTTTCCTATCAGACCGCATATCTGAAGGCGCATTATCCGGTTGAGTTCCTGGCCGCGTCGATGACGCTCGACATGTCGAACACCGATAAGATCAACGATTTCAGACAGGATGCCTCGCGGCTTGGCATCGACGTCGTGCCTCCGTCGGTGCAGACCTCGCACAGGATATTCAAGACCGGGGAGAACCGGATTTACTACTCGCTCGCCGCGATCAAGGGTGTCGGCGAGGCGGCTGTGGATCACATTGTCGAGGTGCGCGGCGAGAGACCGTTCGACAGTATCGAGGATTTTTTCCTGCGGGTCGATCCGAAGCTCATCAACCGCCGGGCGCTCGAGCACCTGATCTGCGCCGGCGCCTTTGACTGTTTCGGGCGCGACCGGGCTGAACTGGTGGGCGGCATCGACCGGCTTCTGGGGTTCAGCCAGCGGGCGATGGAGAACCGCATCAGCGGACAGTCCGATATGTTCGGCAGCGGCGCGGCAACGGGGCCGGAAACGATCCGGTTCAACGGCGCTACCCCTTGGGTTCCTTCGGAAAAGCTCCATCGTGAATACCAGTCGCTGGGGTTTTACCTGTCCGCGCATCCGCTCGACACCTACGCGCAGTTGCTTGAGAAGATGCGGGTGCAGACCTTTGCCGAATTTGCCAATGCGGTGCGCCAGGGGGCAACAGCCGGCCGGCTTGCCGGAACCGTCACATCGAAGCAGGAGCGCAAGACGCGGACCGGCAACAAGATGGGCATCATCGTCTTTTCCGATGCGTCCGGCCAATATGAGGCGGTTCTGTTTTCAGAGGGGCTTGCGCAGTATCGTGACCTGCTGGAGCCGGGCAAGTCGCTGGTGATAACCGTCGACGCCGAGGAGCGGCCGGAAGGGATCAGCCTGCGCATCCAGACGGTGCAATCGCTGGAGGAACGCGCGGTTCAGACGCAGAAGGCGCTGCGGATTTTCGTGCGCGACAGCGCATCTGTCCAGCAGATCGCCGGCCATCTGAACACCAAGGGTGACGGGCAGGTCTCATTCGTGGTGATCAAGGATGACGGGCGCAGGGAAGTGGAAGTGGAACTGTCGCAGCGTTACCGCATCTCGCCGCAAATCGCCTCCGCTCTCAAGACAGCCAGGGGCATTGTCGACGTAGAGCTGGTCTGACGGTCTGAGCGGCTCAGGTCGGTTCCGTGTCGGTCCCGTCGGGATCGGCGGCGTCCCTGTCGCGTTGCGGACGGGCGCTCGCGTGCCGTCCGAAAGTATACCCGGTCTCAACGGCGTTGCGTCCGAACCGGTCGCGAACCTGGTCGATCGCGCGTTCGGCGACCGCTCTTTTGGTTGCGCTGGTGTCCACCAGATCGGGCGGGTCGGCGAAATCGGCATTTGTCAGATCCGAGACACCGACGCCGAGCAGCCGGTATTTTGTGCCGTCGAGTTCGCGCTCAAGCAGGCTCAGTGCGGTATGGAAGATACGGTCGGCCAGGCATGTCGGGTCTTCGAGCCGGCGGTTACGCGTGCGGATCTTGAAGTCGGCGCTTTTGAGTTTCAGAACGACCGTATGGCCGGCGATTTCGCTCTTCTTCAGTCTTCGCGCGACCCTTTCCGACAGGGACCGCAAGACTGCCGCCAACGTCTCCCGATCGGCGTGATCGCTGTTGAAGGTGGTCTCGGCCGAGACGCTTTTGGCGCTGTCGCGGGTGTGGACCTCACGGGCGTCCTGACCGCGCGACAGGCGATGGAGCCGTTGACCGATAACGCCGTAGCGGCGCATCAGGTCGCTCTCCTCCATCTGCTGGAGCTGGCCGATCATGGTAATGCCGTCCCGTTCCAGGGTTGCGGCGAAGGCCTTGCCGACGCCCCAGATGGTGGTGACCGGCATGGTCTTTAGAAACCCGATTGCCTCGGCCTCGCCGATAACGGAAAAGCCGCGCGGTTTCTCCAGATCCGACGCGACCTTTGCAAGGAACTTGCAATAGGACAGTCCCACCGACACGGTGATGCCGATTTCGTCCTCCACGCGTTTCGCAAACATTGCCAGCGTGCGGGCAGGCGGGTTGCGGTGAAGCGCTTCGGTCCCGGCAAGTTCGAGAAATGCCTCGTCGATCGAAATCGGCTGCACCAGCGGCGTCAGTTCCTGCATCATCTCGCGGACCTGACGGCCGATGCGGCTGTATTTCTCCATATCGGGCTTGATGACAACGGCCTGGGGGCAGGCTCTCAGGGCCTTGAACATCGGCATCGCCGACCTGACGCCGTGGATGCGGGCGAGATAACAGGCGGTGGACACCACGCCGCGTCTTCCGCCGCCGATAATGACGGGTTTGTCGGCAAGCTCCGGATTGTCGCGCTTTTCGACCGTCGCATAAAACGCGTCGCAATCGATATGGGCGACGGTCAGAGCGTAGAGTTCGGGGTGCTGAAGAACGCGGGGGCTGCCGCATTGGGTGCAGCGGCCTTGCGGAGCGTCCTGATAGGCCAGGCAATCGCGGCAAAAACCGGTATTCGGATCCTGTTTTCTGACCCGCATAACAGCACCATGATGGAACAAAGGTCGAACGCTTAGGGTTTACGCTTCGACCGCGTTGCGATCAAGTGTTCAAATTGCCCAGTACGATCTCTTCGATATGCGGCCAGTCGCTTGCCGAAATGATGTCATCGCCGGGATCGGGCGCCATCGAGCGGAACGTCTCGTTGCTCATATACTGGATCGCGGTTGCGGCGGGCGCGTGCTTTTTGACGGAATGCAGATTGAAGATCATGTCATCGATGAAGATGAGAGGGTGATCGCGGCTGCCGTGAAGCTGGTTGAGAAGCGCTCCCTTATCGCCCTCTGTCGCAATGAGAGGGTATTCGAGGTCGTGACGATCGAGGAGCGAGCGGCGAACGTCATAGTGGCGTGTCGGCATGGCGGTCAAAAAGACGATGTCCGCATGGGCGGCGAGGCTGGAAAGGGCCTTGCCTGAACCGTCGGTCGGCGTTTGCCAGTTGATTTGATCGGCAAAGAAGCCGTCGAGGAGAAGACTGACCGTTTCGCCGGAGGCTTCCCGATGGTGGTCCAGCGTGACGATGTTGCCCGTCAGCCGGAAGGAGCGGGGCAGCAATTCATAACCGTTCGCCTGCAGGAAAGCCGAAAACGGATCGAGAAATTCAAGCGCCACTTCGTCGACATCGCAGACGATGAGCGGCCTTTCGCCCAACCTCACATCTTCATGTCCCAGAGCTTCAGCTTTGCCGGTCATATGCTTGTTTCATATTCTGAATCTCCACCCAGAGCACGCCATGCCGACGCCACCACATCGGGTTCGGCGTCGCGGGCATCGCAGTAGGCCAGCAGTGTGGGTTCGTGCGCCATCACAAAACCGACAACGCCGGCCAGGAAGCCGGGCTCGCCGGCCGCATCGCGCAGATTGTCGATACTGAGGCCGGACACCGCAAGAAAGCGGCTCATCAGGTCCGGATCGGCTGCTATCCACGACAAAATGTCCACCGCCAGCATCTGTGTTTTATCTTCTGTTTCGTATTTGCTTTGATTTGCGTTCACGAAATTTGCTTTTCTTCAACCAAATTGAACTAGTCTTGCCTTCAGGCAATGGGAGACTCGACCTGCGGCAAGCATAATCGCTGCCATCGGTAGGGCAAGTTAGAACGGGGCTGGGTACGGCAAATGCCGAAACGGGTTATGATCGTGGAAGACAACGAGCTGAATATGAAGCTCTTTCGTGATCTCATCGAGGCGTCAGGCTACGAGACGGTCCAGACCCGCAACGGGCTGGAGGCGCTGGAGCTTGCGCGTCAGCACAAGCCCGACCTTATTCTCATGGACATCCAGTTGCCCGAGGTTTCGGGACTGGAAATCACCAAACGGCTGAAGGCCGATGACGAACTGCATTCCATTCCCGTCATCGCGGTCACGGCATTTGCCATGAAGGGCGATGAAGAGCGCATACGGCAGGGTGGGTGTGAGGCTTATATGTCAAAGCCGATATCGGTCCCCAAATTTGTTGAAACCATAAAGAACTATCTGGGCGACGGATAGATCACCGAGGAAAAGACATTATGACTGCCCGCATACTGGTCGTGGATGACATTCCGGCAAATGTGAAACTTCTGGAAGCCCGGCTTCTCGCCGAGTATTTCGATGTTGTTTCGGCCACAAATGGAGAAGAAGCGCTCGCTATCTGTAATGAGGGCAATGTCGATCTCGTGCTTCTCGACATCATGATGCCGGGCATGGATGGTTTCGAAGTCTGCGAAAGGCTCAAATCCAACAGCGCGACCATGCATATACCGGTGGTTATCGTCACGGCGCTGGATCAGCCGTCGGACCGGGTCCGGGGGCTGCGGGCCGGCGCCGACGACTTCCTGACCAAACCGGTGAACGATCTGCAACTGCTTGCCAGAGTCAAGAGCCTGGTGCGTCTCAAGGCGCTGACCGACGAGTTGCGCATTCGTGCTCAGGCGGCTCAGGATATCGGCCTTGAAAATCTGCTCTGCAACAATGCGATGGAGGAAGCCCGGGGCAGGGCGCTTCTGGTCGATGAGCGAAAGAATTCGCAGGACCGTATTGCCCAAATCCTGCGTAAGTCAGCCGACCTGAAAGTCCTCGCCGATCCGCAGGCTGCATTGTTCGACGCGGCGGAGAACGGCTACGAGCTCATATTGGTGAGCACGAATTTCTCCAACTACGATCCGCTGCGCCTGTGCTCGCAATTGCGCTCGCTCGACCGGACACGGTTCATCCCGATCCTGCTTGTCAGCGACCAGGGTGAGGAGGCAATCGTCAACCGGGCGCTCGAACTCGGTGTCAACGACTACATCATCCGGCCGATCGACCCGAATGAGCTGATCGCCAGATGCAACACCCAGTTCCGCCGCAGGCGCTACAATGATTTTCTGCGTTCCAGCGTGCAGCATTCGATCGAACTGGCGGTCACCGATCCGTTGACCGGGCTTTACAACCGCCGTTATCTCGATGCCCACATGCACATACTGGTCGAGCGTTCGGTTGCGCGCGGGCGGGTATTGTCGGTGCTGGCGATCGATCTCGACCGTTTCAAGTCCGTCAACGACACCCATGGGCACGATGTCGGAGATGAGGTGCTGCGTGAGTTTTCGAACCGCGTCCGCAAGGCTATTCGCGGCATCGACCTTGCTTGCCGGCAGGGCGGAGAGGAATTCATCATCGTCCTGCCCGACACGGACGGGCCTGTCGCCGAATCGATCGCGGAAAGACTGCGCCGCGAGATTGCGGAGGTTCCCTTTGTCATCGGGTCGAGCGGATTGGAGTTGTCCATCACCGCATCGGTCGGCGTGGTTTCGCTGTCGAGTGCCGGCGAATCACCTGAAGTCCTTTTAAAACTGGCAGATAACGCCCTGTTCGAGGCCAAGGCGAGGGGCAGAAACCGGGTTGTAGCCACGGCAGCCTGATTGTTGAGCGTTCGCGTCCCGCGGACCTGTCTGTGCGACATCTTGATGACAAATCAGCGCTTTGCGCCACAAAAGTCTGATTCTTAACAAATATCGCAGATTCGAAGTCTTTCGCCGTTTACCATGACGTCAATTGCGTCGGCAAAACGGTTAAGAAATCGTTGATTTTTTTGTTACGATGAGCAAATGTTGTGGATAGGAGCAAGTCCGGACGGATTGCCGTTCTGACTTCCACCTATCGAATCGTCTACCCCATGGTGCTCAGGTCCGCCGCATCTCCTGGGTCGTGGGGTCGGCTGGTCGGCGCTAGGAAATGTGGCCTCCTCGTACCGCAACCTGTGCTGGCCAGCCCCCAATAAAAAAGGCCGCTTCGCAATGAAGCGGCCTTTTTGTTGCATTCGCGATCGGCTATTTGATCTTGGTTTCCTTGAATTCCACGTGCTTCTTGGCAACCGGATCGTATTTTGTCTTGACCATTTTTTCGGTCATGGTGCGGCTGTTCTTCTTGGTGACGTAGAAATAGCCGGTATCTGCAGTCGACTGCAGCTTTATCTTGATTGTCGTGGCTTTTGCCATTTTGTACCTGCCTTGCAAAAACGAAGCCGTGGACGGCCGGAAAGGCTCCACGGCGAAATTCTGGGCGGAACCTACAAATCGCCGCGAAAAAGTCAAGGCCGCGGGGCCGAAAAGCATCGGACGACAAGGCCGCTCAAAGCATCTCGCGTATGAAGCGGCCGTGACGTGCCTGATAAAACGGCACCGGCCGGCCGAAGGGCAGCGTCGGGTCACGGTCCAATTCGCTGACGAGCTCGGTTATGATTGCCTGGGTGATGCGCGGCATGTCGATCGACGCGACTTCGGACAGGCGCACCCATCTCAGGTCGAGCAGCTCATTGCTGGATTCGGCGTCGGCCGGTCCGATTTCGTCACGGAAACAGGCGAAAAAACGCGTGTCGAAGCGTCGGGTACGGCCGGGAGGCGTCACCGCGCGGGCAATGTAACGCAACGGCGAAAGGCGCGGGGCAAGCTGACGCTGAGCAAAGGCCCGCCAGTTTTCATGGGCGCTGGCCGGTCCCGGCCCGGCGACCAGAATGCCGACTTCCTCATGGGTCTCACGGATTGCGGCAACCGCCAGCGCGCGGGCCCGCGTTTCGCTTGCCGGCTTGGCCATCCTGCGCATCAGCCTGTTCTCGACCTCGGGGTGCAGATGATCGCTGACCGGTATGCGCCAGTCGTCGCGATCGCGCCGGCCGCCGGGAAAGACATAGGTATCAGGCATGAACGCATGCGCCGTGTGCCGCTTTCCCATCAGCAGGGCCGGTTCGTCACCGGAGCGATCTATCAGGATGAGCGTTGCGGCGTCCCTGGGCCGCAGGAGCGGCCCGACCGCCGGTCCGCGCCTGGCCTCCGCCGGCAGGTCAGGACCGCCGCGCGGCGTATCCGTCGGCGCCTTATCGGCCACCGTAAATCTCGACGGCATCTTCTTCCCCGCCGCCGAATCCGTGCATGTAATTGGCCCATTGGAGCCCGATGACCGCACCCTTGATCGGCTGGATCATGGTCAGCGCCATAACGAGTGTGATGGGGACCCACAGCGCCAGGTGCTGCCAGCTGTTCCAGTCGACAAACGGTTCCGACAACATGTATCCGGCAACCACGACATGGCCGACGATGAAGATCACAAGATAGGGCGGCAGGTCGTCCGCGCGGTGATGGTGCATCTCCTCGCCGCAGTTCGAACATGTGTGCACCGGTTTGAGAAACGCGCGGAAGAGCTTTCCCTCGCCGCAGTGCGGGCAGCGGCCCGACCAGCCTTTCACCATCGAGCGCCACAGGTCGCGCGGCGGGCGTACGGTCCGCGTGCGGACGGGAACTGTCTCGTGGTCAGCCATTTCAGTATCCTCTGCGTTTTCTTTTGCGGGCGCCGTTTTGACGGGGTGCGCCTCGTTTGGCTTTGTGAAACGATCGGGTGGCCGTCGGCAGTTTGCGACCGTCGCTCAGCATTTCGAACCGAAGCGCGCCCGCGACCGGCATGGCTTCGGCAAGCCGGATCTCGACATCGTCGCCAAGCCGATAGCCAAGGCCGGTTTTTTCGCCAACCAGCGCCTGATGTGTTTCGTCGTAAATATAATAGTCCAGTCCCAGCGTGGAAACCGGAATAAAACCGTCTGCGCCAAATTGCTGCAGGGAAACAAAGAGCCCGGCCTTCGTCACGCCGGAAACCCGCCCGTCGAATTCGTCCCCGATGCGATCGGCAAGATGGTGAGCGACCAGCCGGTCGACCGTCTCGCGCTCGGCGGCCATGGCGCGGCGCTCGAATGTCGAGATTTCAGCCGCAATCTCCTCGAGGGACTGTTCCTCGTCGGGCGTGATGCCGCCTTCACCGAGGCCGAGAGAGCCGATCAGGGCGCGGTGGACGATCAGGTCCGCATAGCGCCGGATCGGAGAGGTGAAGTGCGCGTATTTCATCAGATTGAGGCCGAAATGGCCGATATTGTCCGGGCTGTAATTCGCCTGGCTTTGCGAACGCAAGACCATTTCGCTGACCATGATCTCGTAGGGTTTGCCCTTTGCCTTCGTCAAAACCCCGTTGAAGCTGTTGGCTCTGAGGTGCCCGCCCTTGGCGAGCGGGATGTTCAGCGTTTTCAGGAAGTCGCGCAAGGTTTCCTGTTTGGCGAGCGAGGGCGCATCGTGGACCCGGTAGATGAGCGGCTGCCGCTTTTTCTCGAGCGTTTCCGCGGCAGCCACGTTTGCCTGGATCATGAACTCCTCGATCAGGCGGTGGGCGTCGAGCCGGTCGGGCACGATGACCTTGTCGACGGTCCCGTCCTTCTTCAACAGGAGTTTGCGCTCCGGAATGTCCAGGTCCAGCGGTTGACGCCTGTCACGCCCGCGCTTGAGAATCTCATAGGCATGCCACAGCGGCTTGAGCACCTCGTCCACAACCGGTCCGGTCGTGTCGTCCGGCGCTCCGTCAATGGCCGCCTGCGCCTGCCGGTAATTGAGCTTGACGAGGCTTCTCATCATCACCCGGTGGAAGGTGTGGCTGATCTTCCTGCCTTCCGCCGAAAACACCATGCGGACGGCAAGGGCAGGGCGGTCAATACCTTCCTTGAGGGAACACAGTTCGTTCGAGATGCGCTCGGGCAGCATGGGAACGACCCTGTCGGGGAAATAAACGGAGTTGCCCCGTTTCAGCGCTTCCCTGTCCACAGCCGATGCCGGCCGGACATAGTGCGAGACATCGGCAATCGCGACATAGGCGATGATGCCGCCCTTGTTGGCCGGATTGCCGTCGGGCTCGGCGAAGACGGCGTCGTCATGGTCCTTGGCATCAAACGGGTCGATCGTCACGAGCGGCAGTTTTCGCCAGTCCTCGCGTTTGGCCATCGGCGCGGCGCGGGCCTTTTCGGCCTCTTTCAAGGCGGCGGCGGGAAATACATGCGGGATTCCATGCGCGTGTATGGCGATCATGGACACGGCTTTTTCGCTGGCGACGGAGCCGATAACGCTCAGCACCTTGCCGCGCGCCATGCCGTAACGGTTGGACCGGCTGCTCTCGACTTCGACAAGATCGCCGTCCTGTGCCTTGCCGATGTCGTCGGCGTCGATAATGATCTCCTTGCCGCGCCGGTCGATCGGGTCCATCCGTCCGCCACCGCCGGGCATTGTCCGGAAAACACCCAGCTGTGCGCCGCGCTGGCGGTCGAGAATCTTCATCACACGCGCCGCATGGGCGGGACCGGTGTCGCTGTCGGACGGGAATATGCGGGCAAGAACACGGTCGCCGATACCGGGCGCAATCGTCCTGGCCTTGCCCTTTCGAGCCGGGCGGATCAGAACCGCGGGCGGCGGCGCGCCGTTGTCCGGCCATTCGGCGGGCCTTGCGATGAGGTCGCCGTCATCGTCCCTGGACGTCACATCGAGAACCGTTACCGGCGGAAGCGCGCCGGGACGTACAAGCGTCTTGCGCCGGCGCTCCAGCAGCCCGTCATTTTCCAGATCCCTCAGCAGCGCCTTGAGTTCAACACGGTCATGGCCGCGAACGGAGAATGCCTTGGCGATATCGCGTTTCGAGGCGCGCGAGGGATGCTCTGCGATGAAGCGGAGGATCGTTTCCCGATCGGGCACGCCGCCCGTTGCCTGCCTGAGCCCGCCGGGAGCAGATTTCTTCTTCAATCTCACTCCTCGGCTTTGACCGCCTTGGTCTTGCGGGTGGTGGCCTTTTTGGTGGTCTTCTTGCGCGTCGTACGCGCTTTGGTCTTACCGCCTTTGGCCGCCTTCTCGGCGATCAGTTCAAGTGCCTTTTCGACCGTGATCGACTGCGGGTCCGCGCCTTTCGGCAGCGTCGCGTTGATCTTGCCCCAATTGACATAGGGTCCGTAACGCCCGTCCCGGACGGTTATCGCGCCGCCATCGGGATGATCGCCCAGCTCTTTCAGTGCGGCGGGCTTGGAGCGTCTGCCCGGACCCTTGGCCAGTTTCTCCGCCAACACCGTTACGGCGCGGTTGAGGCCGATCGAGAACACGTCCTCGATCGATTCCAGATTCGCGTAGGTGCCGTCATGCAAAAGGAACGGGCCGTAACGGCCGAGACCTGCGGATATCATCTTGCCCGATTCCGGATGGGCGCCGACGTCGCGCGGCAGCGACAGAAGAGCCAGCGCCTTTTCGTGATCGACATCTTCCGGTTTCCATCCTTTCGGAATGCCTGAGCGCTTGGCGCCCTTGCCTTCACCTCTCTGGACGTAGGGGCCGAAGCGCCCGGTGCGCAGGGTGATCGGCTCGTCGGTGTGCGGATCCTTGCCGAGGTCCCGCGGGTCGTTCGAGACCGCGGCGTCATCGGCGGAGGCGTCGGCAGAGAGCTGACGCGTATAGCCGCAGTCGGGATAGTTGGAGCAACCGACAAACGCTCCGTAGCGGCTGAGCTTCAACGACAGTTTGCCGGTATTGCATTTCGGGCAGATGCGCGGATCGGATCCGTCCTCGCGGGCCGGAAAGACCAGCGGCGCGAGTTCTTCATTCAACGCGTCGAGCACATCGCTGATCCGCAGCTCCTTGGTGCCCTCGACATGGTTGAGAAAATCCCGCCAGAAATCGCGCAGGACATCCTTCCACTGCAACTCACCGGCCGAGATCCGGTCGAGCTTCTCCTCCAGATCGGCGGTAAAGTCATACTCCACATAGCGGTCGAAGAAGTTCTCGAGGAACGCGGTGACGAGACGGCCTTTGGCTTCCGGAATCAGTTTGCGATTGTCGATCGCCACATATTCACGGTCGCGCAGTGTGGCAAGGGTCGCCGCATAGGTGGACGGGCGGCCGATGCCGAGCTCTTCCATCTTCTTGATGAGCGATGCTTCGGAATAGCGCGGCGGCGGTTCGGTGAAGTGCTGGGTCGCGTCGATCTTCTCGCGCGCCAGATCCTCCTTCGCGTTTATGGCCGGCAGGCGGCGGCTGTCGTCGCCATCGTCACCATTGTCCGTATCGTCGCGCTGATCCGTATAGGCGGCGATGAAACCGTCAAACCGTATGACGGAGCCGGTCGCGCGCAGGCCGGCGCGCGCGCCGTTGTTGTCGGCGGTGATCTCCACGGTGGTCCGTTCGATCTCGGCCGGCGCCATCTGGCTGGCAATCGCCCGTTTCCACACAAGGTCGTAGAGACGGAACTGATCGCTATCGAGATGCTGCTTGACCGATTCGGGCGTGCGGCTGAAATCCGTCGGCCGGATGGCCTCGTGCGCTTCCTGGGCGTTTTTCGCCTTGGTCGCGTAATGACGCGGCTGATCGGGCCGGTAGCGCTCACCGAAACGGGAGGCGATAACGAGGCGGGCCCCGTCGATCGCCTCGGCGGCCATCTGAACGCCGTCGGTCCGCATATAGGTGATCAGGCCGACCGTCTCGCCGCCGGTATCCAGCCCTTCATAAAGGCGTTGCGCCACCTGCATGGTCCTTGAGGCATTGAAGCCGAGTTTCGAAGAGGCGGCCTGCTGCAGCGTCGACGTGGTGAAGGGCGGGGCCGGATTGCGGCGCGTCGGTTTTGCTTCGACACTGTCGGCAACGAAATGCGCCCCTTCCAGCAATGTCTTGAGCCGGGTCGCTTCTTCCTCGTTGCCGATGGACAGTTTGTGCAGTCTCTGCCCGTCAGCCGACACCAGCCGGGCTTCGAAACCCTCACCCCTCGGCGTTTTCAGGTGGGCGGCAAGCTGCCAGTATTCCTCCGAAACGAAGCGCTCGATCTCGCTTTCGCGATCGCAGACGAGGCGAAGCGCGACGGACTGGACGCGGCCGGCGGACCGTGCGCCGGGCAGCTTGCGCCACAGCACCGGCGAAAGGTTGAAGCCGACCAGATAGTCGAGCGCGCGCCGGGCGAGATAGGCGTCCACCAGCGAGGCATCGATGTCGCGCGGATGGGCCATCGCGTCGAGGACAGCCTGTTTGGTGATGGCGTTGAAGACGACGCGCTTGACCGGCTTGTCGCCGAGGACGCCGCGCTTGTTGCGCAACACCTCAAGCACATGCCACGAAATTGCCTCGCCCTCGCGATCCGGGTCGGTGGCGAGGATCAGGCCGTCGGACGACTTCACCGCGTCGGAGATTTCCTTCAGCCGCTTGTTGGATGCTGCATCGACCTGCCAGGTCATGTCGAAGTCTTCATCCGGATTGACCGAGCCATCCTTTGCCGGCAAATCACGGATATGTCCGAAGGATGCAAGCACCTTGTAATCCGAGCCAAGATACTTGTTTATCGTCTTGGCTTTGGCAGGGGACTCAACGACAACTACGTTCATAAATTCACTCTGATGTGGTGTCCAAAGGGCAGATTCTCATGCCCGATTCCCTTGAAAAACAGCAATTCCCGGCCCCGAAATGAACACCCAAACGCTGCGGGTCAAGTGCCGCAGGCGGAAAATTTGCCGTGATTACCCGTTTGCAACACCTTGGAAATCAAACGAATCCACCCATCCTGCTGCCCACGGGCCAGACTGAAATAGTACATATGAGTGCCGGTTTAAACCACCGACGGCAAACAATAAACGAACAGGATTAATGCTCGGGCGACGGCAGCAACGACACCAGCCCGCCGGGATGTCGCGCAAGGCGCCCGGCGAGATCGAGTTCAAGCAGAGCCAGGTAGATCTGTGCCGGCGGCACGTCGGTGTGCCGTGCGAGATCGTCGATTGAAACCGGTGCCGGGCCCATCGCGTCGCTTATGTTCGTGCGTTCCCTTGAACTCAGTTCAATCGCGGGGCTGGCGGCCGCTTCATCCTCCCAAAGCGCCTGTGGTGCAATCCTGGGCGGGCCTTTGCCGCCAAGTGGCCGAAGCCCGTTTATGACATCCTGCGGCTCGGTTGTAAGGATCGCGCCGTCCTTGATCAGATCGTTGGTTCCCCGTGCACGCGGATCGAGCGGCGATCCCGGCACGGCGAATACGAGGCGGCCGAGCTCCCCGGCGATTCGCGCCGAAATCAGCGATCCGGACTTCTTGGCCGCTTCGACGACGACAAGCCCGAGGCCCAGCCCGGCAATGATGCGGTTGCGGCGCGGAAAATCGCGCGCCCGTGGCTCCCACCCGAACGGCATCTCGCTGATTGCCGCGCTTGTGCCGCTGGCGCAGATATCCTCTAGAAGCGGAATGTTCTGTGGCGGGTAGGGGCGGTCCAGGCCACCTGCCAGAACCGCGATCGTGCCGGTTTCCAGGGATGCATCATGGGCAGCGGCATCAATGCCGCGTGCCAGGCCCGAAGCGACGGCGTATCCGGCTTTGCCGACGCCGCCCGCCAGGATACGGGTTATCTTGGTGCCGACGGCGGACGCATTGCGCGAGCCGACAATCGATACGCAGGATCGCTCAAGCGATGATACGGAGCCTCTCAGCGCGATAACGGGGGGAGCACCTTCCGCCGCCGCGAGTGCATCGGGATAGACAGGATCGTCCATGCAGATCAGCCGGCAACCGAGGCGCTGCGCCAGTTCCATTTCGCGCTCGGCGTCGTCAGGTGGGCAAACGCGCAGTGCCCGTGCCCGCCCGCCCTGACGGGACAGGTCGGGAAGCGCTTCCAGTGCCGCCTTGGCGGACCCGAACCGGGCGATCAGCTTGCGGAAGGTGACCGGACCGACATTTTCGCTTCGGATCAGCCGCAGCCAGGCAAGGCGCTCGTCTTGTTCGAGCGCCCGACCGCTGCCGTGTTCATATGGCATCAGCCGTTGTCTCCGATCCGGCTTTCTTCTCCCGACAGCAGGCGCGAAATGTTGGCGCGGTGTTTTATGATGGTGATTGCGCTCATGACCGTGAACAGCTCCGCCACCTGAATATAGCCAAGCAGGAAGAGCGCGACGGGCACGACGATCGCGGCGATCAATGCGGCGAGAGACGAGTAGCGGGTGATCGCCGCCGTCAGCAGCCAGACGACCGCGAAAATCGCCACACCAAGCGGCAGGAGCCCCAGAAGGACCCCGACATAGGTTGCGACGCCTTTTCCGCCCTTGAAACCGAGCCAGACCGGAAAGAGGTGCCCCATGAATGCGCCGAAGCCGGCAAGAACAGCCATATCCGGGCCCCACATGCCCGCAACGAGGACGGCGGCCGTTCCCTTGAGGCCATCAAGCAGGAGCGTGCCCGCAGCCAGAAATTTGTTGCCGGTGCGCAGCACATTTGTGGCTCCGATATTGCCGGAGCCGATCTTGCGTATATCGCCGAGGCCGGCCGCGCGGGTCAGAAGGAGGCCAAACGGGATCGAGCCCAGCAGGTAGCCGAACACGAGTGCCGAAGCAAAAAAAGGCAGGCTGAGTTGCCAGTTGATCGGATCCGGCATGAGGTCCTTCCCGTAAACTCTGTTCCGGTTTCAAATCGATTTCCGGATGACGGCAATCTAGCCGTTTTCGCTTCGGAGTTGAAGCGCGGTCATGGTCCGCGATCTGCTTGTCGAACTACTCCGCCTCAAAAACGAAGGAACCGGCCACCATGGTTGCCGTCACCCGGCCCTGGAAGCGGGCGTCCTCGAACGGTGTGTTCTTGGAACGTGACTTCAGTTCGTCCTTCGACACGACCCAGGGCTCGTCCGGGTCGACGATCGCCAGATCGGCGCGGCTGCCGGGCCTGAGGGTTCCGCAATCGAGGCCGAAGATGCAGGCCGGGCGCGTCGACAGGGCATCGATCAGCCGCGGCAGCGGGACATCGCCGCTGTGATGCAGGCGCAGGGCCGCGGCAAGCATGGTTTCCAGACCCACCGCTCCGTCGGCGGCATCGGAGAAGGGATGGCGTTTGGTGTCGACATCCTGCGGGTCGTGCGAAGACACGATGATGTCGATATCGCCGCTCGCAAGCGCCTCGACCATCGCGCGGCGGTCATCCTCGTCACGCAGCGGCGGCGACAGGCGGAAAAATGTCCGGTATTCGCCGATGTCGTTCTCGTTCAGCGACAGATGATTGATCGAGACACCGCATGTCACCGTTGCGCCGCGGGCGCGGGCGGCGCGGATGGCGTCGACTGAATCCGACGTGGAAATCCTGGCCGCGTGATAGTGGGCGCCGGTGAGGGCGGCCAGGCGCAGGTCGCGCTCAAGCGGTATCACCTCCGCTTCACGCGGGACGCCCTCAAGGCCGAGCCAGCTGGCGAAAAGGCCTTCATTCATCACGCCCTGCGCGGCCAGATGCTCGTCCTGCGTCTCGCAGGAAACCACGAGCCCGAAATCGCGGGCATAGGTCAGGGCACGGCGCAGGACCAGCGCGTTTCCGACAGGCCGCTTGCCGTTGGTCAGCATGACGGCGCCGGCATCGCGCAGGAGCCCGTATTCGCTCAATTCGCGCCCCTCAAGCCGCTTTGTGAGTCCGGCCGACGGGTAGATGTTCACGCAGGCCTGTTCTCGCGCGGTGCGCATGACAAACTCGACCAGCGCCACGTCGTCAATCGGCGGCGTGGTGTCGGGCATCATGATCAGGGATGTCACACCTCCGGCCGCCGCAGCGTGGCTGACCGAGGCGATCGTCTCGCGGTGTTCGGCGCCCGGCTCTCCGACGAAGACGCGGGCATCCACGAGGCCGGGGATGACGAGCCTGCCCGTGCAGTCGATCACGCGTGCGCCGGCCGGCACGCTGCCGGCGCCGCAGGACACGATCCTGCCATCGGTGACGACGACGTCGCCCTCACCATCGATATCCTGTGACGGATCGACGATGCGGGCATTCCTGAGGGCGATCGCGCTCACGGGGCGGTTTCCTCGTTTCCAGACAACAACAGTGTTTCCATGACGGCCATGCGGACGGCGACACCCATCTCGACCTGTTCTTCGATGACGCTCCTGGGCCCGTCGGCGATTTCCGAGGCGATCTCGACGCCGCGATTCATCGGGCCCGGATGCATCACCAGCGCGTCCGGTTTGGCGGCGGCGAGCTTTTGCGCATCGAGGCCGAAGTAGCGGAAATACTCCCGCACGGACGGCACGAAGGACCCGCTCATGCGCTCGCGCTGGAGACGCAGCATCATGACGACGTCGGCATCCCGGAGACCGGCGGCCATGTCATGAAACACCTCAACACCCATCCGTTCGATGCCGGCCGGCAGCAGCGTCGATGGCGCAACGACCCGGATGCGGGCGCCGAGCGCACTCAACAGGATGATGTTTGAACGCGCCACCCGGCTGTGCAGCACATCGCCGCAGATCACCACGGTGAGGCCCCCGATGCGCTGCTTCTTGCGGCGGATCGTCAGCGCATCCAGCAGGGCCTGAGTCGGATGTTCATGCGCTCCGTCACCGGCGTTGACGACCGAACATCCGACTTTCTGGGCCAGCAGCGCCGAGGCGCCGGCGGAAGCGTGACGGACAACCAGAATATCGGGATGCATGGCGTTGAGTGTCATCGCCGTGTCGATCAGGGTCTCGCCCTTCTTGACCGATGAATTGCCCACCGACATGTTCATGACATCGGCGCCGAGCCGTTTGCCGGCAAGTTCGAAGGATGCCTGGGTGCGGGTGGATGCTTCGAAAAACAGGTTGATCTGGGTCAGCCCGCGAAGGGTCGATGTTTTCTTCTCGCGCTGCCGGCTGAGCTTGACAGCCTGATCGGCCTTGTCGAGAAGAAACGAGATATCCGGTTCCGTCAGCCCGTTGATGCCAAGCAGGTGGCGATGGGTAAAAACCATGGATAGTGCTCGCAATATTTGTCGATTGGCGCTTCTATAGGCGTCATATTCGAAATGGGCAAGAAATCGACACCTCAGCAGTGGATGATCCCCATCCAATTGCCGGCGTTCAGTCCAACACCGGGGAAGCCCAACAGGAACAAGACCCTATGTCCAAAATGACCGTGAACCGCATGACGCATGAGGTTCTCAACCAGCCGAAGCCCTTCTCGGGCATCAATGCGTACCAGTCCGACCCCATGTTGTGCGAGGCTGCCGGTCAGATGCCGAAGAAAGTGCGCGACGAATTGTCCGCCATCGGCCGGTTTGTCACCAGTCCCGAGGCGCAGGATCTTGCCCGGATCGCAAACCAGTCCACGCCGGAACTCAAGACCTTCGATCAGTCCGGCAACAGGATCGATCAGGTGGAGTTCCATCCGGCCTATCATGCGCTGATGCGGCGTTCGTGCGCCAACGGGCTGCATTCATCCATATGGGAGGGGCTGGCGGAGGAAAAGGGGATTGCCCAGCAGGCCCGCGGCATCCGGTTTTTCCTCACCGCCGGTCTGGAATGCGGACATCT